>JAGUYV010000503.1 GCA_020061125.1 bacterium
GGGCATGCCCGCGGCCGCGCCTGCCCACCACAAAAGCGGCAGGTTCATCATGGTATCCACGGCCAGCGCGTCTGCGTGTTCGGGCGCATCCGAGATAGGCATGCATCCGGGACCTTTATCGAAAAGGCGCAGCATGGTGTACGCCGCGCGCTTTCCTGTGATCAGCAGATCCTTGTCCTGTAAAAGTGCATGGGGCAGAGCGGCCGACGGGTAGAACAGAAATCCCACATCGTGGATAAGGCGCGCGCCGCTGCGCGGACTCAACTCGCGCAGCCAGCGCCGGGCGCTGTCCTTGAAAAATTCGTCTTCAGTGAGGAAATGGCAAAGCCAAAGCGCGCCTGTCCAGTGCCCGCCGGTCCAGTACCCGTCCACGAGCTGCTTCCACTCATCCTCGCCCGATGTTTGCCATCCGCGTGCGTGCGCGACATGCGGAAACCGGGGAAAGGTCTCTTCCAGAGCCTCCGCGCTGCGCCGCGTCTTCTGGATGCAAATCCGCAACTGTTCTTCAATCGGTTCGTTCATCATAAGCCGTAAACAATGTCCCGCGGCCGGGCGTTATCGTTGCATGAAAAACGGAATACGGCGTCACATGGGGAGAAACGCGCTGGCCAGCACAAAGTACAGAGTGAGCGTGACGATGTCCATGATACTCTGAATCAGGGGGTTGGACATGAGCGCCGGATCGAGCTTGAGCTTCTGGAACAGGAGCGGCAGCATGGACCCTGTGCATTTGGCCACGGTGACCACGAAGAACATGGTGAAACCCACGGTGAGGGCGATCTGGTAATGGGGCGCCGAGGAATTCTGGGGCAGGAAAAAGGCGCGCGCCGCGGACAGCAGGCCCATGCTCAAGCCCACCAGCAACCCCACGCGCATTTCCTTCCACAGCACGCCCGGGAACAGGGACGGCGTGAGTTCTCCGGTGGCGATGGCGCGGATCACCACGGTGCTGGCCTGCGTGCCCGCGTTGCCGCCCGATCCCATCAGGAGCGGCATGAAGAATATCAGCTCGATGAAACGACCAAGCTGTCCCTTGAAAAATTCAATCACGAAACCGGCGGCGAATCCGGATAGAACAAGCAGCAGCAGCCACGGGATGCGCTGGCGCCAGATCTGGAACACGCCCGCGTTCAGGTATTCCAGCTCCAGGGGCGCGCCCACGCCAGCCAGGGCGTAGATGTCTTCCGTGGCTTCGTCCTCGACAATGTCCAGCACATCGTCAACGGTAATGATGCCGCGCAGTTCCTTGTTAGCATTCACCACGGGCAGGGCCAGCAGGTCGTAACGGGCGATTTTTCGCGCCACTTCCTCGACATCCTCGTCCACGGTCACGGTGATTACATTGGGGTTCATGATGCGGTCAAGCCGGGTGTCCGGAGCGGCCATGACCAGGTCTTTGAGGGATACCACGCCGCGGAGCTTTCCGCCGGGATCGGCGATGTACAGCACATACACGGTCTCGGCGTCGTGCGAACCGGATCGGATGCGCTCCATGGCCTCGGACGCGGTGCAGTCCGGCGGCAGGGAGAAGAATTCGGTGGTCATGGCTGCGCCCGCAGTGTCTTCCTCGAAGCGGGACAGCCGCAGAAGGTCCTCGCGCTCACTGTTGGCCAGCAGGCCGAGCAACTGCTCCTTGTCTTCGGTGGGAAGAATGCGGAACAGATCCACGCGGTCGTCGGCGCTCAAGCCCTCGAAATAGTGCAGAATGCGCTCTGGGTCGGTGAAGGCGATGCAGGCTTTCTGGGTGTCTTTTTCGAGATTGGAGAAGACCTCGACGGAGCGGGTGTTGCTGATGGTTTCGAGCACAAAAAGGATATCTTCGGGCCGCAGTCGCGTGATGGCCGCAGCGATGTCCGCCGGGTGCAGCGTTTTAAGAAAAACGCGCAACTGATCCCGGTTTCCGGTTTTCAGCAAGTGATTGAGGCGCTTGTTTACCGCCATGGCGCACCAGCGATTCCGGTGTCCGGAGAAAACAAGAATTTCGGGCAAACAGTGGCAGTTCGCCGCGCGGGGGTCGCGCGGAAGGGAAATCGTGGGGGATTATGCTCGTGTTACAGCCGCGGCATCACCCCCCGCGGAGTCCGTTCCGGCGCGCGCCGGGGTGGAGGTTCCACCCTGTCCCCGGTCTCTTCCGGTCCACTCTTCAGATTTCTGTGTGTACGGCCAACCTCGTCCATAGTCTTTCTCGTGTCAGAATTAAGCGCAATCGCGCCCGCAGATAATTATAGAACCCCGCAGCCGTGCGTCAATTGCCGCCTGTATATTTATCTGAATTTGATGCAAGCACGGTATTCTGGAGATAACCGGGATTTTTGAATTCAGCAAATCGCGTTGCACGGAATGTTTGATGCAATGCAAAAGCGAGCCGTGAAAGAATGTTTTTCCGGCGCGCCCGGTCCGTGCGTTATGATTCCATGACATACATGTCCTTGGCCAGCTTTTTACCTGTTTGAGACCGGAAAACTTTGTCTATATATGCGGCGAGTTCTTCCGGGGAGCGGCCTTTTTTCTTTTCCGCGAGGTTCACGATGTGATCCGCGTCCCAGATGATGTCGAACTCGGGTCCGTCCGCGTCTCGCGCGCTGTGGTGGTTGGCGATGATGCGCAGGGTGTGGCGGATGCGCTCCGGGGACACGGACGGCTGGATGTCCAGGTTTTCGAGTATGGCGCGCGCGATGGGCGGGCCTTCGATTTCCTGATACGCGCCCGCGGAACTGCCGTGCTTTTCCTCGGCCGCAAGGATGCCTATGTCGTGCAGAATGGCCGCGGCCACCACCACCACGGGGTCGGCCTTTTCCGTGTCCATGATGTTTTCGGCCTGCTCCAGCACCTTGAGCGCATGCGCGGTGCGGCGCGCGTCGGACCCGAACACTTTTTTCATTTCCGCAATCAGCTTGATTTTCAGCGTCTGGCCCAGCGCCTGATCCGGGGAATCCGCCATTTCCTCTCGGGACACGCCCAGGCACTGCTCGGCATGCTCGCACCACTGGGCGCAGCCAAGCTCGATCCGGGGGTTCTTGATCATGAACCCGCAACTGCGGCACTTGCGCCTCACTTCGTCCTTGAAGAATTCGACTTCGGCCTGGCAGTTGGGGCATGTAACATCGTAGATGTCGCCCGGCCTCCAGAACTGTGTGGCCTGCCCGGGACATTGTGTCTGTGCCATGATGCGCGCTCCCTTAGCGGTATTCTGGTACTGCTTATCCTAATTACAGAATACCCCGTTTTGTTCCCGGTGTCCACAGGTTTTTGAAAAAATTTCCAAAACATCTCATTGTAACAGTTCATTGTATGATGCGCACGGCAGGATTGCGCTGTTGTGAATGCGGCCTGTTCCGTAGATTCATTCTGGCTTTGTTGTATCACTTTCATCAAAATACCATCCCGGAAAATTCTCAATCTGTTTGTGAAAATCACATTTTACTGATATTGTGTTGTGATCAATGGGACTCACGGCTTGCATTTCAATTCAACAGGAGAATTCCAGCATCATGAAGAAGATCATTCTTTTTACAACTCTGTTTGCAATAAGATATGCGTTGAGCGCCGCGGCCGTGCAGATTGAAACTCCTTCGGAAATCAGGCTTGTGGAAAGGTATCAGGGCGGGGTTCTTCTGTCCGCGCAAATGTCTTATGGGACGACGCCAATCATCATTGTGTCAGGAACACACGAGGACATGGGCCGCCAGTACGGATATCTGCTGGCGGAACAGATTCATGAAAGCGCCAGGACGCTGCTTCTGGATGCGGTTGTCCCCTATGGCCTCGATGAACAGACATTGCGAACCATGGCCTCTGCGGTATGGGCGAACATGCTGCCCTTCGTGCCCGTGGAGTTCATGGAAGAAATCAAGGGCATAAACGCCGGCGCCGCGGAAAAAGGCGTGATATTGGATGAGATTGACCTGGCGATTCCGATTGTTTTAACCAACATCAGCGACATGAGCGACAAAAAAGCGCTTCTCACCGGCATGTCTTCGGCCGAGAATCTGGATCGCTTCGGGTTCACCTGCTCGGCGTTCGCGGCCTGGGGTCCGCGCACGGTTGACGGCAAACTCTTCTCCAGCCGCGTGCTGGACTGGGAGCCGGGAACGGGCATAGACAGGTTCAAGATTCTGGCCATTTACATGCCAGTGGACGCGCAGGGAAATTCTCTCGCCTCTTATGCGGTGGCGGGTTGGGCGGGCTTCATCGGCGCCGTTGACGGAATGAATGAATACGGCATCACGCTCTCGGAAATCGGCTCCGAGAACAAGCGCGAAAAGATCGCCGGCCTGCCATGGACCCTCATGTTCCGCCAGGTCCTGGAGCATTCCCAATCCCTGGAGCACGCCGTGAAAATCATCCAGGATTCAGAGAACACCATTGGATACATATTTTTAATAGGAGACGGAGACGCGGAGAATTTCGGCGCCCACGCCTGGTCGCCGGGCGCCGCCGCCATCGAGGAAAACGCCGATCTCACGGCCGTGATTTACGCGGACGATCCCATAGACAGAGACGCGGTGTGGATTGACAATCAGGGCCAGCCGGTCATGGTGGACGGGAAACCCGTGCCCTACGGCACGCCCCTCACGCACGCCGTGCTGCGCGCGGATGTGGCCATGAGTCCGGAAATCCGCAAAACCCAGGTTGCGGACAACGGACCCGGCGAGGAAGGAAGCGACGGCAACCCGCTCGCTGGCGGGTCTTACCGGCACCGTCACAAATCTCAATTCGATGCGCTGGTGGCGCTCGAAACCGGCGCCTCATACAACAACCCCTACTCCGGCGCACCAGTGTTTCCGGCCGCTTCCGGCAAACGGCTGATTGATCCCCAGACCGCCCTCGAACTGGCCGCATCCGCGGCCATGCCCGAGTCAAGTGTGATTACCATCGTATACGCGGCCACGGACCGCGCCATGTATGTGTCATGGGAAAATCTGGAAAACGGCAAATGGACCGCGTCTTTCGAGCGGCCGTTCATGAAAATTGATCTCATGGACCTCATCGCGCGCAACGCGCGGTGAACCGGGTGGAATCATTGACTTTTACAATTTGATTTGCATTCCGATTTACTATACATTAGTTTAGCATGGTGTCACCATAATTCCATGACTAACCAACAAGCCGCAGATCGGCAGCGATGGGCAGATTCATCAATTCACCACGGAGAAGCCGTGTGGAAAAAAACAACACTTCTAAACATTCCACTTCACCCGTGTCAGGATTCAGGCGCGCAACCACATCATCGCCGATTTCCTCGGACTCCTGCTCCTTGTAAGGCGGCAGTTTGCTTATGTACAAAATATCGGCTTCCCTGTCATATTGGAAATTCAGTCTTTTTTCCATTCCACCGCTCCTCCCGCAAGCCTTCGGGCAAGATACGCCGTTATGACCCAGCTTCTTGCTGCCGTCCCAGCGCTGGACATTACAACGACCACTACATGCTTGCCGCCTTTGACATCATTATACCATTTGGAAAACATCCTTGCGCCCATGACGCGCGGGCTTTGACGCACGGCATCCGGATCCAGCAATGTTTCCCTCATACACGCTTCATATTCAGGCAGCAAATCGGGATGCCGCCCGGCAATGTGCCTTTCCCTTTCCAGCGTCAATTCAACTTCCGAATTCAAATACGGGCAACTGAATGTGAGCACACCGTCTCTTCCGGTTTCCAAAGCGCACTCCCGCTCCTTGGTCTAATCCCATTTTACTGGATTTGAAGCGAATGTCCATGACGAGAATCCACCGCCTGCGGCGGGAGTCGCGATAAATCACGCGCGCTCATGGCTTTGCACCGAGGTGAATCGTATTGAATTATTTACTGATTCATTTTTTTCTGTTTACACAATAACTATACATTAGTTTAGCATGGTGTCCCCATAACCCCCGATAACCATACTTTTGTTCAATATAGTGTCCTCATAACTCTCGTGTCACCATAATGCCGACATTTTTTGTGATACGAGCCTTCATTGGATGTGTGATTTGGGGTAAAATACGCAACAGAAATCGGCTATCATGCGACCCGGCTCTTAGAGCCATAAGAAATTTGATTGCTCGGGGGCGTTGCAGCCAGTACAAAATATGGATGTCGGCGGAAATCGTGAATCATGACATGGGATAAAATCCTGATTTTTTGCTTAGTGATCATTGCGATTCTAATCGTCGCCATATGCTGGATGCTCGATGTATTTTCGGCATGGAGCAATGAGCGGTCTCTCTTTTTCAGACTTTCCCCTTCGCTGTTCAAACACACAATCGCTTCAACAGGTTCTGTTTACGACATTGATATCGATAGGCTCAAATCCATTAAATCTTTGGATTTTCAACAGAACACGAACACCGGCACAATATATTTCCGTCAGAAATTTTTCCTTGACATGATATTTCCAGTTTTTATCGGATTGCCATTGCGCGAGCATGATATGGTGTCTATCCCAATTATGCAAAATTTCAAATGTACAATTTCGAACAACCGTAAAAGCATCACTGCACAAATTGTTATCAGAGCAAAACTGCACTTCAGCGCATGCCTCCTACTCTTTTTCATTGCATCAGGTATTCTCGCACTTAGCATTACTACCGCGGTTAACTCTGGGGAGATAATAGCAGGACTCTCTGTATTCATTTATTTCTTGTCATTTGTCTTATTCATTTCAGTTGTATATGTTGCTTTTTCATATCTTCAGTTCAAAATATATGCACGCTGGATAGAAGCGATTATATACTCGTAGTTCCAGTTTCCTCGTGATTATAGGTTTGATGAACATGTTGAACTGCTGATGAGGTTTTCGGAATTCACGGGGACACGGGGACACGGGGACACGGCGGCGGGCGCGGGGCCACGGGCGGCGCGCCCTGCGGATCGTTTTCCGTGAGCGGTTTGCGAGGACTGCCGTTCAGCCCTGCCACTGGTTGGTGACGGGAATGCGGCGGCCCGCGCCGTAGGCTTTTTTGGAGATCTTGATGCCGAGCGGCAACTGCCCGCGCTTGAATTCGGACTTTTTGTAAAGGTGGTACACTTTGTCCACGAGTTCTCGGGAATAGCCGCGCTCCACGATCTGCGCCTTGCTCAAATGGCCCTCGACCACGAGCTTGATGACCGGGTCCAGCTCGGGATACGGGGGCAGCGAGTCCGTGTCCTTTTGGTTTTCGCGCAGTTCGGCGGTGGGCGGTTTGTCTATGATGCTCTGCGGTATGATTTCCCGCTCGCGGTTGATGTGGCGCACCACCTGGTAGAGTTCAGTCTTGTACAGGTCGCCGGGTACATTTTTGCCCCCGGAGCCGTCTCCGAACATGGTGAAATATCCGGTGCTGATCTCGGACTTGTTGCCCGTGGTGCAGACCATGTATCCGAATTTCTGCGAGATCTTCATGAGCACGATCATGCGGAAGCGGGATTGGTCGTTTTCCTCGGCCAGGCCGAAGGGGGTTTCGCCGAACGCGCGGGCGAACGACACCACGCCCTGCTCGAACATTTCCTTGATGGAAACTACTTTGTATTGCGCGCCGATGTTGCGGGCGCACTGTTCGGCGTCGTCCAGGCTCTGCTGCGAGGTGAATTTCGAGGGCAGCGCCACGCACAGCACATTCTCCGGCCCAATGGCCTGCGCGGCCACGAAGGCCGTGTACGCGGAATCCACGCCGCCGCTCAAGCCCACAGTGATGCCCTTGAAAATGCCCTGCTTGTAGAAGTAGTCGCGCAGGTTCAGGATGTGCGCGTTCAGAATGTCCTGTTCCCGCGAATATGGCGGCTCGGGCGCCTCGGGTCCGGCCCATGTGTCCGTATCGAGTTCGACCACGCAGATTTCCTGCTCGAAGGCCTCGGCGCGCGCCATGACCCGTGCGTCCGCGCCCATCACGAAACTGCGGCCGTCGAACACCAGTTCGTCCTGCCCGCCCACCATGTTGCAATACACGAACGGGCGCTTGTGCTCCGCCACCGCGGCGCGCACAAGCTCCTCGCGCTCCCGGTTCTTGCCCACATAGAACGGCGAGGCCGAAATGTTCACGATCAATTCCGCGCCGCGCTCGCACAGCAGCTTTGTGACTTTGGTGGAGTAATATTCGTCCCACAGGTCCTCGCAAATCTGCACGCCCGCTTTGACCGTGCGGTCCCGGATGGGGATGTCCACGGGCGCGATGGCGGACTCGGCCGCGGGGATGAAGTACCGTTTTTCATCGAACACATCGTAATTGGGCAGCAGGGCCTTGTTGACCTGTGCGATCCATTTGCCGCCCGCGAGCACGGCGGCGCAGTTGCGCAGGCACGGCTCGTCGGGCGTGATGCGGCGGCCGGGTTCGCTGCGCACGCAGCCCAGGATCACGGCAATGTCCCTGGTGTGCGGCAGAATCAGTTCGTCCACCACGCGCTCGTTCTCGGCCACGAACCCGTGCTCGAACAGCAGATCGTTGGTGGGATACCCGGTGACGACCATCTCCGGGAACACGACCAGGTCGAAATTCATGTCCCTGGCTTTGCGGATGATATCGGCCGCGGCGCGCGCGTTCTTTTCGATGGCGCCCACGGTGGGATTGATTTGCGCGAGTACAATGGAAATAGCCACGATGTCCGTCTCCCCTGCGGCGCAGCGGCGCCGATAGAAAATTATAGCAAAAACCGCGCGGCCCGGCTCCGGTTCTTGCGCGCTGTTTTTTTAGATGATATAATTCAGTGCCTTATAAGGAGATTTATGAGACAAAAACTGTTTCAGTATGTTTTTTTGATGTGTGCGCTCTCCGCGGTTGTGAGCGTGTCCGGATGCCGCGGGGAAAAACGCATGGATCCGCTGACCTACCGGTTCACGGACAGTGTGTGGACGAATTTCCGCGGACCCGCATCCGGCGGAACGGGCGTGGCTGCGGACAGCATCGCCCCGCCCTTTGGCCTTTTATGGAAGGTGAAAATCCCGGGAGACCTCAAAGCCGGGCTGCGGTCCTCGCCTGTGGCGGACGCGCAGCGCGTGTACATAGGCTCACTGGACGGGCATGTGTATGCCTTTGACCGCAAGAGCGGTAAGCAGGCCTGGAAATTCCAGACCGGGGGCAGCGTGTGGGCGCCGCCGCTTGTGGCGGACGGCGCGGTGTATATCGGGTCCGAGGGCGGCAATTTCTACGCCCTGGACGCGGCCACGGGCAAGGTACTGGACTCGTTCGACAGCGCGCAGAAGCCCGTGATTCATAGCGGAGCGGCCGTGGCCGGCGGCCTCGTGTTCTTCGGCGCCAACGACAATTACCTGTACGCCCTGGATCGCAAGGACCTGTCGCGCATCGCGTGGCACACACGCACCGACGACTGGATTGAATCCACGCCCCTGGTGTCCGGCGGCGCGGTGTTCGCAGGCTCCAACGACGGGCGCCTTTACAAGTTCGATCTGGAGACCGGCCGCATCCTCTGGTCGTTCACCACGGCCGGGCCTGTATATTCCACGCCCGTGGCGTCCGGCGGCAATCTGTATTTCACATCCTGGGACGGACACGCCTACGCGATCCGGGCAAAGGACAAGAAGTTGCTCTGGAAAACGCGCGTGGATGAACAGGCCAGCGGCTCCCTTGCGCTCAAGAACGGCGTGCTGTACGGCGGGACCATGTTTCCGGACGGACGGCTTTTCGCCCTGGACGCCAAAACCGGCAAGATGCTGCGCAGCTTCGAGACCCGCGGCGGGTTCGACGCCTCGCCCGTGATTTCCGGGGATATCTTGTACATAGGTTCTTTTGATGATAATTTTTACGCAGTGGACATTAACAATTTCGCGATAAAATGGAAACGGCCCATGCGCGGCACGCCGCGCGCCACCTGCGCGATAGCGGGCGGCGTCCTGTATGCGCCGGATCTCCAGGGCCGCCTCCTGGCGTTCGCCCCAATCAAGTAATCCACACTCTTTCCGAGGGAGAGTTCACACAATGGCAACAGGTCCAGCAATCAGAACCCTGCAACCGGGCGAGTTTCTCTGCATGCAGGGAGAACCCAGCAACGAAATGTTCGTGGTGCGCTCCGGCAAGCTCGACATCTATGTGGTGGACACCACGGGCGTGGTGAGCCGCGACAAGGTGGAAGCCGAAGGCATGCTCGTGGGATCGGTGAGCGAACCCAACGCGTTCATCGGCGAAATCGGCGCCATCCTGCGCGAGCCTCGCTCGGCCTCGATTAAGGCCGCGGAGCAGACCCAGGTCATGGTCATAGACCTGCGCGGCAAGGGCTTCGAGCAGACCATCATGGGCAATCCCAAGCTGGGCCTCAACCTGTCCAAAACCATCGCCAACCGCCTGGGGCAGACCAGCAACAACCTCACCCGCGCCGATTCCATGGCCCTCAAGGTCAAGGGCAACCTGGATAACTTCTCGCGCAAGTTCAGCCAGGTCTTCCAGATGGTCGAGAAATCCTGGCTCGAAGCCAACAAGCCACCCGAACCCGAGGGCGATCCCAAGGAGAAAAAGGAAGCGCCGCCCGCGCCCGAACTGCCCGAACTGCTCAAGGAAGTCAAGGCGTCCTACGCCTATCAGGTTGGCCGGCTCGTGGAAAAATACAACACCGTGGATGTGCAGATGTACGCGGCCATGGGACTGCCCTTCCGCGCGCACACCAATGTTTTCGTGAACCGCATTTACAAAGGCGGCAAGGCGCCGGCCGATGTGGTGATCCCGCAGGAGCCGCCCAAGCCCGGACTGGCGGGCTTCACGCCCGGCCAGGTGGTGTGCGAACAGGGCAAGCCCGATAATGTGATGTACATTCTGCTGGCGGGCAAGCTCGAGGTCGTGGTGGGCGGCAAGTCCATCGAAACCGTGCAGGGCAAGGGCGCGGTGTTCGGCGAAATGGCCATGTTCGGCGACGAGCCGCGCACCAGCGCCATCCGCGCCATCACCGATGTGCACGCCATGCCCATTCCCAAAGAAAAAATCCAGCCGTTCCTCATGGGCAAGCCCGCGGTCATGCTCCATGTGCTGCGCCAGTTCGCCAAGCGTCTGCCCCTGCTCAACGGCGCACTGCTCGAAACCGTGCACCAGATGACGGACCTCATGCGCCTGTTCGGCGCATGCCTCAACGCCTACGAAGCCCTGGCCCCGCGCATCAAAACCGACCTGGGCCAGCCCACGGATACGATGAACCAGTGCGCCGCGGACCTCGAAGCCACAAGCGGACACCTGGCCACTCTGTTTGACGAACTCAACAACGAATATGTGCAGCTCTGCTCGGAAATTGGCTACCGCCCCAAGGAAGACGGCAGCGTCGAGGTCAAAGGCCCGCGCGTGACCATGCCCGAGTTCCCCATCTGCGTCAAGCTCGAACTCATTGAGGAACTCGACTCCGAGCATGTGAATTTCGTCATCAACCCCAAGAAAGACCAGTTCCGGGCGTGCAGCATCGAATTCAAGCACTCGGACCTCATGCAGCAGGCCAAGATCGGTTCGGACATGCAGAAGGATTTCATTTTCGGCCGCATCTACAACCTGGGCGAGTCCTTCCCGGTGCAGTTCGTGTCCTTTGATCTCACCAGCGGCGGCATCGCCAAGCATGATGTGGAATACGCGGTGCGCGCCATGAAATTCCTGCTCGAAAAAATGGAGCAGGAACTGTTCATCGTGTTCGAGGGCGACGACATGCTCCAGGTCTCGCTGGTCACCGACTACATCGAGGTGGAAAGCGACGAACTCGTGGACGAAGCCACCATCATGGAGTTCTTCGAGAAATTCAAGAAAGAACCCGACAACCGCGACCACCTGACAAATCTCAACAACCTGTACTGGGACTTGATCATCGGCACCATCCAGAAAAAACTGCCCAAGGTCAAGGAAACCACCATCGAATTCGAGGACAAGGAACGCAAGCTCATCAACTTCGGCCTGCTCGAAGAGCAGTTCCTGCCGGACAACAGCAATGTGCTGCAGCAGATTTCCGAGGACGACGGCTTCAAGCCGCCCGAGGCCCAGGGCCTTCTTTACAAGTACATCGAGGACATCTGCCAGGATGTGTTCTATGAATCTTTCGGCTTCACTAAGCTGGATCAGCTTAACGACGAGCGCAACAAGCTGGCCGCGGAACTGCAGGCCATCCAGGACCGCATTAAAGTGCTGTCCACAGGCCGCCTGGATCTCATGAACCAGTTCCCGGGCGGGTCCCAGGCCACGGCGTTCGTGCAGAAGCTCGACGGGCTTGTGAAGAATCAGGCCGTCCTGGACCGCATGATGAAGGCGGGCCGGCAATTGAGCACCGAGCAGCGACAGATGATCGTGCAAATGAAAAACGCGCGCACGGCCATCACCAACCAGCTCTCGAAGTTCTTCACCGCCATCAAGGGCCGCGTGTCCGAGGACCAGGTGACCACCTTCCGCAGTTACGGCGAGGAATATGAGGCCAAGTGCATGGAAGAGCTTCTCGCCAAAGAGAGACTTGCCCTGCACGACGCCAAGGTTGAGAACCACAAAAAAGAAATGAAGGCCATCACCCTCAAGGCCAAAGAGACGGTTTACAAGAACGAAATCGTGCGCCTCAAGAAGTATGTGATCCTGGCGTCCAAAAAGAGCAAGGTCGAACCTACGGCCGTGCTCGTGGGTATCCGCGACATCGCCACGCGCAGGCGCGTGTCCGAGATCATAGACATGTTCCTTGCCGAAAATGTGGACCCGTTCGTGTTCGACCCCAAACTGCAGCGCATCAAGAAACTGGGCCGGCCCAGCATCCTGCTCGTGCCGGGCAGCGGCCTGTCGGTTTACGACTGGGAAAAGCACATGTTCCTGGTGCCCCTGTGCTCTCCCACCAACCTCGAGGAATCCCTGGCCAACGCGTTCGTGGAATTCCACTGGGACATGGACGAGGACAAGAGCATGCGCGAGTCCTACGGAGACATGAAGATTTACAAGAAGCTGTCCATCACCAAGCTCAAACAGCAGCTCACCAAGGACTACATTATCTGGGCCACCCAGGAAGCCAAAGGCTGGAAAAAGCTCGACAAGGAAGTGCGCGGCTGGTTCCAGACCAAGATCGCACGGCAGAAGAAGGAAGGCAGTTAAGCGGAATTGCGGACACAAGCGCACAACAAAACCGCCCCGTGTTCCGGGGCGGTTTTTTCATGCCATATTATTCAGGAACGGCGCACGCCGCGCCGCAGTCCCGGCGTCAGAAAACAATCTCATAGGTGTAGGTGTACTGGACTTCTTTTCCGGGATCGAGTTCGGTTTCCCACACGAGCTTGTTGCGCTCATTGAGCCTGGTCGCGCCCTCGGGCAACAGCGCCTTTTCCGGTGAGCCGGTAACCTCAAGCAGCCTGCCGCTGAAATGGCGCCGGATGATGATTTTGTCTTTGCGGCCCCTGTTGTTCTTGACAGTGACCGTGGCCTTGACCTGGGTTTTGGTGTATGTGCTGCCGCTGATGCGCACATCCTCGCGCTTGCCCTGAATTTCGGATTCCGTGTGATCCACTTTGACATTCATGGCCTTGGTGATGCGGGTGAACACTTCCTGTCCGGGAGCAGTCCACGAGGACTGGGACTGGCCCAGGAAGGCGTTGTTCTGGTACATGCTGATGGCGGCCGTAGTCATGGGGAACTTGAACGGGTTCTTGAACTTGACCGCGTCCCACACATCCTGCATCAATTCGATGTCATCGGGAATGCTGCCGGGTTTTCTGAAATTTCCATAAGCATCCGCGTTGTCTGCTATGTTCCACTCGATGACGCGCTCGTAGGAAATGCTCTCATCCCCCAGGGGCAGCACCAGCGCCTGATTCAGTTCCAGCGAATGTTTTCCCGCGGGCATGTAGTGAACATCGAAATCGCCGGTGGGGACATCGGGTGCATCAAATGCGGATGATTCCGCGAAATCCATGGACCGCGGCGCGTTCATAACCATCTGCTGCGCCATGGCGCCGGGATAGCTTGAATAGGAACTGCCTGACAGAGCGGAAAAGAACTGGGACCAAGAGGTGTTCGCGTTCGCTGGCGAGGACACATCCTTGAACTTGATGGACGGAAACCCGCTGATGAGGAAAAATTCCGCGTTGTCCATGTCCGCGAGTTCGTTGCGCACCACGGTATTCATCTGCAGTCGGCCCTTGTTCTTGTCGAACAGGTCGAGGCGGTACGACGGCGCCCAGGAAATGCCGCGGGTGAGGTACGAGATCATCACCTTCTGCTGTTTGCCGGAACCGCTGGTCAGAAGCACGGAGGGCTTGCGCGCGGTTGTTTCCTTTGATTCAGACGCGCGGATCTTTTTGTCCGCATACAGCCCGCTGATGTCCGCGGCCTTGTACAGCTCGGTTCCTTCCTCCGACTCCAGGACCACGAACGCGCCGTCCGAGGTCACGCCCTTGAGCACTCCTTCGGCCATGTCTTCGTTCGCGAGCGTAATTTCCACCCACTGCCCCTTGAGAGATTCGAGAATCTCCATTGAAGAGAGCGGCGTGTCCTTGAATTCCTTTTCTTCCCTGTTGAAGAACTTCATGGACACAGGCGCCTGGGACTGCACCCACATGGTGCCGTGCGCGGGATTGTGAAGCCCGTCAATAAGGATTTGCGTTGACGCGGCGGCCACTTCGTGCGTGATCACGGCGAATCCGTTCTTGAACATATCCACGCGCACGATGGGCGCTTTGACCACGGTTGGCTCTCCGGCGGCAGACGCACGCGGCGCCGAGAGACAGAAAACGCAAAATGCCGCCAATAAAATCCGAAGTGTGTGTTTCATGCCAAAAACCTCCTGTGCGGAAAGATGTGTATCAAAAACAATTATTAACCAGAAATCACAATTGATAAAGATGAACTGTTAAAGCAAAAACCCGCCCCGGAAAAATCGGGGCGGGCCAATTGCCGTTCGTTGTGTGGCGGCAAGCGGTCAGCTATCGCCATTGATGGGGCCGAAGGACTCGTCCTCGGATTCCTCGAACACCTCGAAGGCCACGATCTTGTCGCCTTCGTCCAGGCGCATGAGACGCACGCCCTGCGTGCTGCGTCCGATGGTGGCGCTGATGGTGTTGATGGGCTGGCGGATGATGATTCCCTTTTCGCTGATGAGCAACAGGTCTTCCTTGACATCCACCACCTCGATGCCGACAACATCGCCGTTGCGCTCGCTGGCCTTGATGGTTAGGATGCCCTTTCCGCCGCGTTTCTGTTTTTTGTAATACTTGAGCAGGGTGCGCTTGCCATAGCCCTTTTCGCACACGCACAGCAGGGCTTTTTCATCCTCGGCCACGCCCGCGCCGCGCACTTCGTCTCCGCGGTTGAGGGTGATGCCGCGCACGCCGGCCGCGCCGCGGCCCATGGGGCGCACATCATCTTCTTCGTTGAAGCGGATGCTCAAGCCCTTGCGCGTTCCCAGCACGATGTCGCTTTTTCCGTCGGTGATAAGCGCGTAGGACAAATCGTCGCCCTGGCGCAGGGTGATGGCTTTGATGCCGCCCTTGCGGTTGGTGTCGAACTCGCGCAGAGCAGTTTTCTTGACCACGCCTTCTTTAGTCACGAAGAACACGAAGCGCTCGTCGTCGAAATCGCCGATGGGGATCACGGCGTTGACGCGGTCGGCCTGGCCGAGTTGCAACAGGTTCACGATGGGAATGCCCTTGGCCGTGCGGCTGGCCTGCGGGATCTGGTAGGCCTTGAGGCAGTAGACCATGCCGCGGCTGGAGAAGAAGAGGATCTTGTCGTGGGTGTTGGTCACGAACAGGTGCTTCACGATGTCCTCTTTCTTGGTGCTCAAGCCGATGATGCCGCGGCCGCCGCGGCCCTGGGAGCGGTAGGTGTCCACGGGCAGGCGCTTGGCCCAGCCGTCGCGGGTTATGGTGATGAGCACATCTTCCTTCTGGATCAGGTCCTCGACATCAATGTCCGATTCGGAGCCGCTGATCACGGTGCGGCGTTTGTCGCCGTATTTTTCTTTAACTTCTTCGAGTTCCTGCTTGACGATGCCGTAGCGGCGGGTCTCGCTGGCGAGGATGTCCTCAAGCTCCGCGATCTTGATGATGATGTCGCGGTACTCGTCCAGAATGGCCTGGGTTTCGAGGCCCGTAAGTTTCTGCAGCCGCATGTCCAGAATGGCCTGGGACTGAATTTCGCTCAACTCGAAGCGCGCCATCAGAGCCTGTTTGGCGTCCGCGCCGTCGCTGGATTTCTTGATAATTTCAATGACTTCGTCAATGTTTTCGAGCGCTATGCGCAGACCTTCGAGGATGTGCGCCCGGGCCTGGGCTTTCTTGAGTTCGAACACCGTGCGGCGGTACACCACATCCATGCGGTGCTGAATGAAAAACCACAGGCAGTCCTTGAGCGTGCAGAGCACGGGCTTGCCCTCGTGGATAGCCAGCAGGATGATGCCGAACGAAGTCTGAAGGCTGGTGTGCTTGAGCAACTGGTTCTGAACTACATAGGGATTGACTTCGCGTTTCAATTCGATGACAACGCGGATGCCCTCTTTTTTGCTTGATTCGTCCCGGATGTCGCTGATGCCGTCTATCTGCTTTGCGCGCACCAGATCGGCGATTTGCTCGATGAGCGACACCTTGTTCACCTGGTAGGGGATTTCCGTGATGATGATGCGGCATCTGTTGCCCTTCATTTCATCAATTTCAGACTTGCCGCGAATGATGACCTTTCCGCGTCCGGTTTCGTAGGCGTCGCGGATGCCCGACTTGCCCAGGATTTCACCGGCGGTCGGGAAATCGGGGCCTTTGACATGGCGCATGAGTTCCGCGCATTCGGCTTCGGGGTTGTCAATGAGGGCGATGCAGCCGCTGACCACTTCCCGGAGATTGTGCGGCGGAATCTTGGTGGCCATGCCCACGGCGATTCCGTCCGAGCCGTTGACGAGCAGGTTGGGAATGCGGGAAGGAAGCACCGTCGGCTCCTGCTCGGTGCCGTCGTAACTGTCAATGAAATCCACGGTGTCCATTTTTATGTCGGACACGATGTCTACGGCGATCTTGGCCATGCGCACTTCGGTGTACCGCATGGCCGCTGCTCTGTCGCCGTCAATGGAGCCGAAGTTGCCGTGGCCCTGAACCGAGGGGTAGCGCATGTTGAAATCCTGGGCCATGCGCACCATGGCGTCATAGATCGCGGAGTCTCCGTGCGGGTGGAAGCGGCCCATGACATCGCCCACGACCTTGGCGCTTTTGCGGAAGGGCTTGTCCGGCCCAAGGCTCATGTCGTTCATGGTGTACAGAATGCGCCTGTGCACGGGCTTGAGTCCGTCGCGCACATCAGGCAGGGCGCGGCCAATGATCACGCTCATGGCGTAATCAATGTACGCGTCCTTCATCTGGTCTTCAATGTTTACGGGAATCAGCTCATCCCGCGGCGGTTCTTTGGGAGTGTCTTTTGCCATTACTGTTCCTCTCTTCCCTTAGGCCGGATAAAATGCGGAGCCGGAAGGACTCTCCGGCGGAGATTGTTCAAATGTCCAGATTCTTGACCTGCCTGGCGTAGGTTTCGATGAACTCGCGGCGCGGCTCCACCTGGGTTCCCATGAGCACGGTGAAGATTTGCTCGGCTTCGGCCGCGTCGCCTTCGGCCACCTGCATCAGAATGCGGGTGTTGATGTCCATGGTGGTTTCGTAAAGCTGTTCCGCGTCCATTTCACCGAGACCTTTGTACCTCTGCATGGTGACGCCGCGCGTGTCGCCCATTTCATTGAGGATCTTGTCCTTTTCGCGCTCGTCGTATGCGTACTTCACGGCTTTGCCCTTTTTAATCTGGAACAGGGGCGGGCATGCGATGAACACATTGCCCGCGCTCACGAGTTTCTTCATGTAGCGGTAAAAGAAAGTCAGCAGCAGGGTACGGATATGTGCGCCGTCCACATCAGCGTCGGTCATGATGATGATCTTTCCGTAACGCAGTTTCTCGATGTCGAAATCGTCTCCGATGCCGGTGCCGATGGCGGTAATGAGGGTGCGGATTTCCTCGTTGCTCAAGCTCTTGTCCAGGCGGGCCTTTTCCACATTGATGATTTTGCCGCGCAGTGGCAGGATGGCCTGTGTGCGGCGATCGCGGCCCTGCTTGGCGCTGCCTCCGGCGCTGTCGCCCTCGACGATGTACAGCTCGCACAGTTCGGGCTTGCGCTCGGAGCAGTCCGCGAGCTTGCCGGGCAGACTGCCGCCGTCCAGGGCGTTTTTGCGCCGGGTCAATTCGCGCGCCTTGCGTGCGGCTTCACGCGCGCGCGATGCGGTAAGCCCCATGCTTATGACTTTCCTGGCTATCGCCGGATTTTCTTCCAGGAAAATATTGAATTTCTCGTAGCACATGGAATCCACGATGCCCTTGACCTCGCTGTTGCCGAGCTGGGTCTTGGTCTGGCCTTCGAACTGCGGATCAAGTATTTTCACGCTGATGACCGCAGTGCAGCCCTCGCGCACATCGTCGCCGCTCAATTTCTCGCCGTTCTTGAACAGCTTGTAGCGCTTGGCGTAGTCGTTGATGGAGCGGGTGAGCGCGCTCTTGAAACCGATGAGGTGCGTGCCGCCCTCGATGGTGTGGATGTTGTTGGCGTAGGTGAGGATGTTCTCGTTGTATCCATTGAAATACTGGAGGGCGATTTCCACTTCCACATCGTCCTTGGAGTCGTGCATGTAGAACGGGCGGGGATGCACGGTTTCCTTGTGCTTGTTCAGCATCTCCACAAATTCCTCGATGCCGCCCTCGTAGTGATAGCTGACCTTGTTGCTGGTGATCTTGTCCTCGAAGGAGATGTTGAGTCCGCGGTTCAGGTACGCCAGCTCGCGGAAGCGCTTGGACAGCACCTCAAAGGAAAATTCGGTGGTGTTGAAGATCTCGGAGTCCGGTTTGAAGCGGACCATGGTGCCTGATGTCTCGCACTGGCCGATGACGGACAGATCGGCCTCGGGCGCGCCGCGGCGGTAGCGCTGAAAATACTGCTTGCCGTCGCGGTTCACCGTGACTTCCAGCCATTCGCTCAAGCCATTGACCACGGAGATGCCCACGCCGTGCAGGCCGCCGGAAACTTTGTAGCCGCCGCCGCCGAACTTGCCGCCCGCGTGCAGCTTGGTCATGACCACTTCCACGGCCGGGCGCTTGACCTGCGGATGAAGGTCCACGGGAATGCCGCGGCCATCGTCCATCACGGTCACGCTGCCGTCGTCCTCGATGAAAACCTTGACCTCGGTGCAGTGCCCGGCCATGGCCTCGTCTATGGAATTGTCCACGGCTTCGTACACCAGATGGTGCAGGCCCCTGCTTGATGTGCTGCCGATGTACATGGCGGGCCGCTTGCGCACGGCTTCCAGACCCTCGAGCACCTGGATGTTTTTGGCCATGTAATCCGAATTCTGTTTCTTTACCATTAATTCCTCCCGCATCACACGAACCGTGCGCCGCACCGGGCGCGGTTCATGGCATGTCCAGTTTCATCTGGCTGTACTTTGATTTGAATTCCAGCAGGCGTTTCACATCCTGCCCGGTCCACACGCGGTAGCCTTTCCAGTCGCGCTCCGCATCGCTCACCTTGCGGCTCCGTATCCAGTTCAGCAAGGTATTCTTGTGAACCCCCACAAGATCCGCCACCTGCTGCGTGCTGTATGTTTCCTGTTCCAAATCCTGTTCCACTTTTTTGCCTTGTTATAGCTAGTATACTTAATCTGTAAAAATTTATCCTATTCAGAAGAATTTGTCAACCAAAATTTCATTTATATAATGTTATTGATTATTATATATATCTTTAATTAAATGATCATCTATATTATAGATTTTTTTGCAAGGGAGGCTCCGACTGCTGAAACACCGCATGGCGTTCCGGTCCATGTTTCTCGGCTCAAAGCACCCTCGGGCAAGGCGAGGGGCCGGAAAATGCATTTACGGGCGTGTGAGCGCCATATTACGGGAAACGGAAGCAATGGGCTGGGGTTTGTTTTTCTGTTTTGGAGATTATGATGCGCACGAACGCGGAAGAATCACATGCGCAGCAGCTTGCCCAAGGTTCTCGTGATGTCCTGCCCGGGAATGACCTTTTCGATATACCAGTCCGCATATTTGGGGTCGGAAAGGTCCACCGGGAAAGGCTTGACGGGCTTGCTTTCATCGTCGTAGAGCACGAGCACTTTGGGCCGCATGGGCTTGTCCACATTGCTCGATAAAACCACGCCGCGCACAAAATTGTTCATTTGCACGAAGGTGCCCGCCGGATATATGGCCATGTTGGCAATGAAAGCGCGGAGCACGCGCGGGTCGAACCGGTTGAACCGCGGGTCCAGGATCACGCCCACGGCGTCGTGCGGGTTGATGGAATGGGCCGTGTCGAGCGGGGACACCATGTGGCAGTACACCTCGGAGATGCACACGATGCGCGCGAGTTCGTCTATGGCCTCGCCCTTGATTCCCGCAGGGTATCCGCTGCCGTCCATGTACTCATGGTGCTGGGCCACGATGTCCAGAATGCGCGGCTCCACTTCGTCAATTTTTTTCGCCACCTCGCGGCTCATGGACGGGTGCTTGCGGATGCTGGTGGGCACATGCTGAATCATGGAATTGTCCCAGAACTTGCGCTTGTACCGCACCAGGCCGATGTCGTGCAGGAGTGCGGCCGTGCCGATGATCTGTAGCTCGTCGCGGGTGTAATCCATGGCCCGCGCCAGAATCAGCGACACCACACTGACATCCACGCAGTGCTGATAGATGTATTCCTCGGTTTCCTTGAGTTTGCTCAACAGGGAAAGAAGGCCGTGCTCCATGGCGATGACATCCATGATCTGGGACACGGTTTTCCCGGCTTCGGAGATGTCGCATTCGCCCTTGCTCAACAGGAGCTTGGACAGGCGCGTGAGAGAAACTATGGCGTCTTCGTATGTCTGTTTGGCGAGGAGTCTGATGGAATCGCTGAAAACGAAATCAATGGGGTCTTCGCTGTCGTAGGTTTCGATGTAGATATATTCGATGCCCCACTGGTTGAGCTTCTTGATGTGGCGCTTTTGCAGCATGTGGCCGGTCTGCATGAGTTCGCGGCCGGTGGTGTGCAGCACCGTGACCGGCTTGGCCAGAATCATGCCCGGCTCGGCATCGAAAATGCTGATCTTCTTCACGTCTCCTGAAGCCGATCCTTAACTCTTGTATCCCGGAAAAAGCTCCGGGACCGCCTTTGTCCGTGCGGCGCGCCGCAGCCTCGCCGAACTGGCGCGGCGCGTCTCCCTGTGCTCTGCAACACGCTTTAGTAATATTTGCAGTGTCCGCGTCGCGGACCTGTTGCGATGATTCCAAACGCAAACAGCGGCAAAAGCCGCTTTTGCGCTAATTATGTACGGGGGCGAGGGGGCGGGTCAAGGAAAAAATGAGGAAACACCAAGAATCGCGGCCAAATACCCGGAAAACTGCAGACCCGGTCCGAGCACTAATGTCCCTTGAATTCCGGCGGCCGCTTCTGCATTTTCGCCATGACGCCTTCCTTGACATCGGCTGTGTTCAGCAGCGTGCTCTGCGCCAGGGCCTCGAGTTCGCGGAAGGTGGCGCCGTCCAGATGCGCGCCCCGGTTGATGATTTTCTTTGCCATGCCCACGGCCAGAGGCGCGCAGCCCTCGAGTTCGCGCACCAGGCCGAGCGCGGATTCAAGATGTTGATCCTTTTCCGGCACTTCAGTAATCAGGCCCAGGTCATACGCTTTACCGGCGTCCATGCCGCGGGCAAGCATCACGAGTTCCTTGGCGCGGGCTTCTCCGGCCAGGCGCGCCAGGCGCGATGTTCCGCCTACATCCGGTATCAGCCCAAGCTGCACTTCGGGCAGGGAAAACCGCGTGCCCTGCGCGGCCACGCGAAAATCCGCGGCCAGGGCCAGTTCCCACGCCATGCCCAGGCAATATTCGTGCACGGCCGCTATCACGGGCTTTTCCATGCGCTCCATGCGCGTGAACACATCCTGGAACCTGTACAGGAAATGGCGGAAATCCTGGGTTGTAGGCATGGTCTGCGAGAGCGAGGCCAGGGACATGAAATCCACGCCCGCGCTGAAGCACCCGCCCTGCCCTGCAATAATTACGGCGCGCACGGTTTTATCGGCTTCGGCGTCATCGAGCGCCGCGGCCAGCGCCCACATCATGTCCACGGTCATGGCATTGCGCTTATCCGGCCTGTTCAGCAGAATGATGCGCGCCGCGCCCTGCGTCTGCGTGATGATGGTGTCCGGCATGGGAACCTCCTGATGGTCATCGCGAAATGTGAATCTTATGCGCGCCCTGTGTGCTAATTCTATTGAAGGACACCGCGCCGCACAGGCGCGGAGACGCGGAGAAAGAACTTTTCAGCGCGGCTATGGGCAGCGCGTTTTCGACCTTCGTGCCCTTCGTGGTTAAATCTCTGCCTTTGCCTTTCTTGTCTGCTCTGCGGCGGCGGCATTCGGCGATGCCGCCTTGCATGTTGTGAAATCCGATGAAACAAAGAGCCGTTCCTCTGCGCCCTCCGCGCACCTCATGCGCCCTCTGCGTCAATCCTTTCGAACATTACCCGTGTTGTTCGAGCATGACTCGCAGCGCGCGTCGCTGGCGGTCGAAATTATCGCGAAACACAGGGGCATCCAGATTTTGCACGCGCAATATGATGGCGTCCTCATCATTATCCGCGTAGTAGCGTTCCCGCACGCTCACGGGCGTAAATTTGTATCTTGTATAAAGCATCTGCGCGGGCAGATTATAACGCCGCACTTCGAGGAAGATGGACCGCATGCCCCGTTGCATGCAATGGTTGATGAGATGCACGAGGATTTGTTCGGCAATTTTTCTGCGCCGCCATTCCGGGTCCACGGCGATGTTGGTGATGTGCCCCTCGTCGTGAATCATCCACATGCCCGCATATCCGCGGACCGCGCCGGTATTGTCCAGACCAACGAAATAGTGTGCGAATTTGTTGCGGAAAAGCTCATCCGCGAAGCATTTGAAAGGCCATGGCCGCGGATACGCGGCGATTTCGATGGCGTAGACTTCGGACAAATGCTCCTGGGCCATGGGGGTGATGGCCACGGGCAATGGGAGCGGAGCGGGCGCGGTGTGCGAGAGCGCCATGTCAGCCACCCGCCTTTTTGCGCGCCAGCATGCGCTCGGCGTTGGTGATGCATAGATAATTGGGCTGGAGCGCGTTCCAGGGCTGGTGCGCCGCGGCCGCGGCCAGGCGGCATACATGCATTGCATCCGGAGGCCAGGACGATTCCGGCGTCATTTCCGGGGGATGGCTCATGCATTCGGCCACGCGCGCGGCGGCGTTGCCCGTGAGCACGGGCCGTTCTCCTGCGCATGCCGCGAATGCAGCCGCGGCATGTTCGTGCGCGCCCACGGCATCGGCGAGCAGACGCTCGGGAAGCCCATCGCCGGCACGGAATGCAGCATAGTAAACCTCGTCATGCGAACAGCGGGACACGGAAAAAATCAGGTCCGCGCCGGCCGGTGCGGCGCACGCCGTGGCCCGTAGTGAACTGCACGACGCGGTGGGGCGATTCGCAATCTGCGCCAGCGTGCGCACTGTCACCAAACCGATTTTTATGCCCGTAAGCCCGCCCGGACCCCGATCCGCGGCGTATACATCCACTTCTCCGTAATCCGCTCCGCATTGCTTGAGCAGACGGTCAATGCGCGGCGCGAGCTCCTCGACGCATGCGCCGCGGCCATCAAAAGCATCGCGGCCAAGAAGCGCCCCGTGGTTCATAAGCGCCATCGAGCACTCGGGGTGTGATGTTGTCACGCCAAGGATGAGCATGTGCGCCGCCCTTTCGTTAACTCATTATACCAGCGCGGCGATTGGATTGTCTCATGGGAATTGGGCGGGAAAGGCACGGGCCGCGGCAAAGGGACACCGCGGAGACGCGGGGTAGCAGACGAATGCGGGTATGTAATGTGCATGTTGTTGTCACGGAGAATGCGGAGAGATCATGGAGACACGGAGAAAGATCTTTTATGCGCGGCCTCGGACCGCGCTTTAAGCCCTTCGTGATCATTCGTGCCCTTCGTGGTTTAATCTTTGCCTTTGCTTTTCTTGCCTGCTCCCACGGCAGCGGCATTCGGCGATGCCGCCCTACAATTTTAAAGTCACAGTAAATAAAGAGCTTTTCCTCCGCGTCCTCCGCGGTCCTTTGCGCCCACTGCGTCAATCCTTAACTGTCTTTGAACAGGGATTCGCCCTTGTTTTTGAGTTTTTTCTTGAGCAGCACAATCTGGTCCCGCAGAGCGGCCGCGGTTTCGTAATCGAGTTCGTCCGCGGCTTTCCACATCTCGCGCTCGAGTTCCTGGATTTTGAGTGAAATGTCCGGCAGCGCCTGTTCTCCGATGCGCTCGGCTATGGCCTGCACGCGGCGATCGCTCACATGATATGTGGCCGATGCCATGCGGTCGTGTACGCGCGCCTTGACGGTTTCGGGCTGTATCTTGTATTTTCGGTTGTGTTTGAGTTGCTTGTCTCGGCGGCGGTTGGTTTCGTCCACGGCCCGCTGCATGGACCCCGTGATTTTGTCTCCATACAGGATCACGCGGCCGTTCACATTGCGCGCTGCGCGCCCCATGGTCTGGATGAGCGTGACATCCGAACGCAGAAACCCTTCCTTGTCCGCATCCAGAATGGCCACCAGAGACACCTCGGGCAGATCCAGCCCCTCGCGCAGCAGGTTGATGCCCACCAGAACATCGAACACCCCCTGGCGCAAATCGAAGATGATGCCGATGCGATCCAGGGTATCCACATCCGAATGCATGTAGCGCGCCTTCACGCCCCGGTCCAAGAGGTATTCTGTGAGATCCTCGGCCATGCGTTTGGTGAGCGTTGTGACCAGAACGCGCTCCTGCTTCTGCGTAACGGCGTTGATTTCCTGAAGCAGGTTTTCCATCTGTTTTTTCGTGGGTCTGATTTCCACGGGCGGGTCCACCAGGCCCGTTGGGCGGATCACCTGTTCCGCGATAACCGCGCTGTTGTCCTGCTCAAAGGGTCCGGGTGTGGCGCTTACGAACACGATCTGCGGCACGCGCGTAATGAATTCCTCGAATTTCAAAGGCCTGTTGTCGTAAGCGCTGGGCAGGCGGAACCCGTGGCCCACCAGGCTGCTCTTGCGGCTGCGGTCTCCGTTGGCCATGGCGCGCAGTTGCGGAATGGTCACATGGGATTCGTCAATAATCACCAGCAGATCGGGAGGGAAATAATCAATGAGCGTGTACGGGGGATCTCCGGCTTTGCGCCCGTCGAAATGGCGCGAGTAGTTCTCGATGCCGTGGCAATAGCCCATTTCGCGGATCATTTCCATGTCGTACTGTGTTCGCTCCCACAGGCGGTTCGCTTCAAGTTCCTTTCCCTGTTCGCGCAGTTCCTTGAACCGTTCGTTGAGTTCATCGGTGATGCCGCGCAGCACATCCGACAGCCGTTCCGGCGGCAGCACATAATGCGTGGCCGGAAACAGAAGCACGGCCTCCGGCCGTTCCATGACTTCGCCGCTGCGCGGGTGCACGATGGAAATGCGCTCCAGGTCGTCGCCCAGAAAATCCAGTTTCACAATGGACTCACGGTCCGCAGGAATGATCTCGATGGTTCCGCCGCGCACACGAAACCGGCCGCTTTCAAGGTCGTGTTCAGTGCGGTCGTATTGCATGTCAATAAGACTGCGGATGATTCCGTCCCGGTCATAATCGCCACCGGTTTCGAGCCGCAGACACACGGCTTCGTAATCCTGGGGCGACCCGAGGCCGTAAATGCACGACACGCTGGCCACCACGATGGAATCGCGCCGCAGCAGCACATTCTGCGTGGCCGCGTGCCGCATGCGATCAATTTCATCGTTGATGCTCGCATCCTTTTCAATGTAGGTGTCCGTGGCTGCTATGTACGCTTCGGGCTGGTAATAATCGTAATAGCTGACGAAGTAGCCCACGGCGTTATCGGGGAAGAAGCCTTTGTACTCGTTGCACAACTGCGCGGCCAGAGTCTTGTTGTGCGCGATGACCAGGGCCGGGCGCTGCAGCCGTTGCACGAGCTGCGCCACGGTGTAAGTCTTGCCCGATCCGGTCACGCCGAGCAGGGTCGTGAACTTATTGCCCGCGCGCACGGACGCCTCGAGTTGGGCGATGGCCTCTGGCTGGTCACCTTTTGGCGTGTAATCGGACTCAAGCTGAAACGGCAGTTCCTGCAGCATGACTTATTATAGCCCGCGCACGAATCCGGCATACAGAGCGGCTCGTGAAAGGAATGAAAAGATTGACGCACAGGTCGCAAGAGGTGCGCGGAGAACGCAGAGGAAAAACTTTTTGTGTCTGCAAACTTCAAAGAATGCAGGACGGCATCGCTGAATGCCGCCGCCGCGGAGCTGGCAATAAATCAAAGGCAAAGATTAAACCACGAAGGGCACGAATGATCACGAAGAGTTACTTTAAGCACGGCCATTGGCCGCGTTGAAAAAGATCTTTCTCCGCGCCTCTGCGCCTCCGCTGTGTCCTTATTCGGAATTATTTGAAACTCTCTGATTACCCGCCGCATGCGGACAGCGGGCCTTGCTCTCCCCACTCGCTGCATTTGCGCAACAGGGGAATCAGCTCTGACACGAATTCCTTGTAATTTTTCATCTCGCCGGCGCTCTTGTGCAGAACATTCAGAAGCGCGTCCATATCTCCGAGATCCGCATCCAATGCCGCCGTGTCCGCTGAAGGATATTCGCGGCGCACATCGTCCAGGGCGCGGGTCATGCGCCGGATCTCCATGGCAAGCATTTCACTGATGGGAAACACATCGCGGCGCATTCCGCTCACGGCTTCGTCCCTGGAATGCACATTGAGCGTATCCAGAGCGTCGGCGAGATTGAACGCCAGGCGCTGCAACTCCAGATCCGTGGCCTCAAGCTGTTGCGCATCCATGCCGCGCATTCCTCCCAGTGGCATTATGTGGCGGCGCGGCGGGGATTTCAATGACGGCGTCTCGCGTGTATGATATGAAACGGAGGCGGGCCTTGATGCGGCCCGCGGTTTTATGACGCTTCCTGAAACACAAGCCGCCCCGCGCGGCGTTTCGCTCCTGTGTCTGGATCTGGACGGCACCCTGGCCGACAGCATCCCGGCCATGCGACTGGCGTACGACGGATTTCTGGCGCGATTCGGCAAAATCGGTTCCGATGCCGAGTTCCGGGAACTCAACGGCCCGAGCCTGCGGGAAATCGTGGCGCTCCTGCAACAACGATACAGGCTTCCGCCGGATGCGGACATGCTGCTTCGAGATTATACAGCGGAAATCGCATCAGCTTACGAACGGGCCGTGCGGCCCATGCATGGCGCGGAACACACTCTGCGCGCCCTGCACGACTCGGGTCTTCACCTTGCGCTGGTCACGGCCAATGTCCGCACCATCGTGACCGGTTTCATCAAGGGCCAGTCATGGGATCGCTTCTTCGATTTTCTGGTGTGCGGAGAAGATGCGTCTCGCTGCAAGCCCGCGCCGGATCTTTACCTTGCCGCGCTGGACCGCGCCGGAGTTGCTGCTGACTGCGCCGCAGCGGTCGAGGACTCACCGCACGGGGTAAGCGCCGCGGTCGCCGCAGGGATGTTGCCA
>JAGUYV010000319.1 GCA_020061125.1 bacterium
CTCCACCCCGTCGTGCATGGGTATCGCCGTGGACTACGACTACGGCGGCGCGCCCGTGGCGCACGCGCGCGGCGGCTGGATCGCACAGCGCAACTATCCCTTCCACATGGCGTACCGCGCGGTGTTCGAGAGCGCGGTCGTGGAATTCGATTCGCGCAACACGCCCGCGGTCCGGTTCACCTGGCCGCGCGGAAAGCCGCCCGCGCCCTTTATCCAGAAGACCGACGGCTACCGCCTCCAGGCAAAACACTTCGCCGAGTGCGTGGCCAATAAAAAACAACCCGAAACGGCAACCGCACAGGACGCGCGCGCGTCCCTGGCTCTGGCGCTCGCCGCGCGCGAGTCCGCGCGCACCGGACGCCCCGTGGAATTCGGCGCATGAACCCGGGGGGAAATCTCCCGCCCCTTTCCGCATCATCACTCGATTCCCTTGGAGGAATGGATGTCAAAAAAAGACAAAAAGCAAAAGGCCGGTGAGGAGAAACCCATTAGCGTGAAGTCCGGGGATCTGGCGCTGTACGGCGGCGTCCCCGTTCGCAGAGACATGCCCGAGCAGCGCGTAGTCACGGGCGAGGACGAAATCAAGCAGGTGGTGCGCGTGGTGCGCAGCGGGCGCCTCACCTCCCTGTCGCACGGCGTTGTCGAGAAATTCGAGAAGAAGTTCGCGGCCTGGTGCGGAGCCAAGTATGCGGTGGCCGTGAACTCGGGCACGGCCGCGCTGCATGTGGCTCTGGCCGCGCTGGACATCGGCCCGGGCGACGAGGTCATCGTGCCCCCGTACACCTTCATCGCCACGGCTTCTGCCGTGATTCAGCAGAACGCGGTTCCGGTGTTCGCGGACATTGATCCCGCCACCCTCAACATCAGCCCCCAGGCCGTGGCCGCGAAAATCACCCCGCGCACAAAAGCCGTCGTTCCGGTGCATTTGTTCGGCCTGCCCGCGGACATGGCTGCAATCAACGAAGTTGCCGGAAAGCATGGAATCCCTGTGATCGAGGATGCGTGTCAGGCGCACGGAGCGGCGTACCATGGCGACCGCGCGGGCGCTCTGGGGCGCATGGCCTGCTTCAGCTTTCAGGAATCCAAGAATATGGCCGCGGGCGAAGGCGGCATGATCACCACAAACGACAAGCAGCTCGCGCGCCAGTGCCGCATCATCCGCCACATCGGCATGGCCGCGAAATACGAATATGTCACGCTCGGCTACAACTACCGCATGCCCGCCTTGAGCGCGGCCGTGGGCCTGGCCCAGTTGAAAAAGCTCAAGGCCTTCAACAGGCACCGCGCCGCACTGGCCGAGTTCTACGCAAAAAAACTCGCGGACCTGCCCGTGACGCTGTATCCCGCGCCCGAGGGCGTCACATCAGCCAACCACCTGTTCCCGGTCACCTTCCCCCGCGAACTCGTGCCTGACCGGGAATTCATGCTCCTTCTGGTGCGCGCGCTGCACGCGGAAAACGCGCCCGTGTGGTGGGTGTATCCCGCGCCTTTGAACCAGGTGCAGTTCATACGCGAGCAGACCGCATACGCGCGGCAGTGCCCGTTCGCCTGCCCCCTGCGCGAGGAGCCCGCGGCGTACGATGCGCACGAATGCCCCGCGGCCGAAGACATCGCGGGACGCACCCTCGTGCTGCCCACGGCGCCGTGCTATCCCCTGTCCGTGGCCAGGGACACCGTGGCGGCCCTGCGCAAAGTCACGGCGTATTTCAGCGGATGACCGCCCCGCGCGCAATTGCGCGCCCGGGTGTCAGCGCAGCGCGCCGCGCTTCATTATCATTCACAAGTGTTTGAACCACGGTTCACGGGGACCATGCCATGAAAAGACAAACAGCAACAGTGCTCGCCATCCTCGCTCTCGCCGCAGCCCTCACCACCCTGTGCGCCACGGCCGCGCGCGCGCAGTGGGCGCCGCCCCCGCCGGAAAAACGCCAGCCCCTCGATGTCGCCGCGGTCATGATCTACGCGGCGCACGAAAACGACCGACCTACACTCATCGCCTGCGTGGACCAGGACAGCTTCTACAGGGAATACCTCGCACGCGCCAGAGACAAAAACCCGATGACCGAAACTGAATTCCGGGCCGGGCTGATCTTCGCGCTGACAAATTCCTCGTCGGACAAGCTCGACCAGGCGCTCAAAGGCCTCGAGGGGCGCGACAAATACCGCTTCATCATGATGTTCCTCAAATCGTATTCCGAAGTGAAAATCGAAGGGGACACGCGCCGCATGATCGTGCGGGCCGAAGACGAACAGGGCCGCCAGCCGGAGATTTTTCTGCGGCGCGATAACGGCGTGTGGCGCGTAGTCTGGGTCGAGCCGTTCGACCGCCTGCGCGAATTCTTCGGCCAGCAGCCCGCGGAGGACACCTCACAGCAATCCCCGGCCGGAGCCGAAAAGCAAACCCCGGCCGAGCCGGAAACGCCCCCCGTGCCCGCCCTGGACCTGCCCCCGGCCAAACGCTCGCCCGCACAGGCGCTCGCCGTGCTCATCATCGGCGCGGACCGCAAGGACTGGGATCTGGCGACGACCGCTTTCGACATTGCCGGCATGCGAAACATGCTGGTGCGCGACATGCCCGCGCTGGACTTTCTGCCCACGGAAAAAATCCGGGAAATCTTCTCGAAAATCCTTGCGCGCGGCGGCCAGAAAATCAGCGCGTTCCTGCCCTCGGAACTCAACCGGCTCAACGCCGCGGAAAAAGCGGAAATGGTGGAACTCATGGTGCGCGCCCTGTCCACCACCGTGATTTCCGGGACCTCGGCGCGCATCACCGTGCGCCACCCCGACGACGAGTCCAAATCCTGGGAATACAAAATGAACAAAACCGCGGACGGGTGGAAGATTGATGTGTTGAGCGTGTTCGACAATCTTCTCGAACAGTTTACCGGGCAACTGAACCGCAAATGACGCGCGGCCCGGCCGGGCGCACTATTGACGAAACGCAAACGCCCCGCCTTATGGCGGGGCGTTGTGTTGTGCGTTGGAATGAACCGGATCAGTGCTTGAAATGGCGCATGCCCGTGAGGCCCAGGGCGATGTTGTGCTCGTCGCAGGCCATGCCGATTTCATCGTCGCGCAGCGCTCCGCCCGGCTGGATGATGGCGGTGATGCCGTAGCGCGAGGCCTCGTCAATGATGTTGCGCATGGGAATGAATGTGTCGAACGCCATGACGCAGCCCACGGATTCGTCGCCCGCTTTCTCGAACGCGATGCGCATGGCGTCCATGCGGTTGATCTGGTTCGCGCCCGTGCCGATGGTCTGCAGATCCTTAGCCAGCACCACGGCGTTGGAGCCGACATGCTTGACCACTTTCCAGGCGAGGATCAGGTCCGCGAGCTGCTTGCGGGTGGGTTTGCGTTTTGACAAAACTTTCAAGTGCGCGCCCTCGGGCAGGAGCAGGTCGTCGTTTTCCTGAACCAGCACGCCGCCGAGCACGCTGCGCAGATTGAGCGTGCCCGCCTGCTTGGTCCACTTTTTGCCCACGATCTGCAGCACGCGCATGTTGGCGGCCTTCTTTGCGGAGCGCAGCAATTCGAGCGCGCCCTCGGTGTAGCGGGATGCGATGATGGCTTCGTTGTAGGTGGCGGTGATTTCCTTGGCCGCGCGTTTTTCCACCTGTCCGTTGAAGGCCACGACCGCACCCACGGCGCTGGCCGGCTCCACATCGCGCGCCTTGAGATACGCTTTGACCAGGTCCTTTTCCAGAGCCACGCCCAGGGGCACGCCCTGCTTGACCACGGCCACCGCGGGCTTGTCGAACTCCATGACGATTTCCAGGGCCAGGTTGAGGTCATAGGCCATGTTGTAGGGGATGGAGCCGCCCTTGTGCATCTCGGCCTCGGCCAGTGACACGCCGTACAGGTCCGGCTCGCGGAAGAACGCGGCGCGCTGGTGCGGGTTCTCCCCGTAGCGCAGTTCCATGGCCTTGCTGTATTTCAGGAACAGGGTCCTCGGCAGGAATTCGTCACGGCGCAATTCCTTGTTCATGTTGTTGTAGATGTCCATGTCGTAGGAGGCGCTCAACTCGAACGCGCGCACCGCGAGCCTGCGGCAGAAGTCCACGGACGGCTTGCCTTCGGTTTTGGTGAATTCGTCCATGAATTCCGCGTACTGGGCCGGATTGGTGAGCACGGCCACATCCCGGAAATTGCGCGCCGCCGCCCGGATGATGGAAAGAGTGGCCACATCCGCGGCGGACACCGAGTCGTCAATACTACCGCCGGTTTCGGTGACCGCGTCGAACGGCGCGGGGTTGGCGATCACCAGGTCTATGTGCTGGCCGCCGATGTTCTTGAGTTGTTCGGTGTGGGAGTTCTCGCGGCGAAGGGCCATCACGCCCCCGAAAATGATCGGGTGCATGGCTTCGATGCTCCCGTCCAGGGTCTCGCCGTGGCCGGTGACCGTGGCCAGATCCTGGGCTTTGACACCGTTCTTGTCCAGCATCTTGCAGGTGGGCGTGGACGCGATAATCTCCACACCCTTTTTAGACAGGAATGCGGCCAGATCCACGAGGTTGGTTTTGTCGTGCACGCTGATCAGGGCCGTGGCGATTTTTTTCATTCCTTCGCCTCCTTTGTTTGGGCGCGCTCCATTGCGTTGGAGCGAAGCCGTTCCACGGCGGCTTGATCAAGCGCCATGGTTATATGCCGACCGTTCACGAGCTTGTCCCGCCACATGTCGGACAGGGGCCTGTCCTCGAGAATGCAGCGGGCCACCTGCGACACCACCTGGTGGGTCACGAAGGCGATCCTGCCCGAGTCGCGGTTGTAAACATCCCAGAGGCCCGCGGCCACGCGGACCCTCACCTGCTCCAGTGTTTCTCCGTCCGGAAACGAAACCGCGTGCGGTTCCGAATGCCATTTGTCAAACAGGCCCGGAAACGCCCGGTCCGCTTCGGCGCGGTCCATGCCTTCCACGGCGCCGTGGTTCACTTCCAGGAGCCACTCCTGCACCACGGGTTCGATGCCCAGGGCCGCGGCGATGGCGTCTGCGCTCTGCCGCGCGCGCTTGAGCGGGCTGACGAAGATTTTGTTAATTTTCAGTTCCGCGAGCCGCGCGGCGGTTTCCTGCGCCTGGGCCAGCCCGGTTTCGTTCAGCTCGATGTCAATCCGGCCCTGGCACCGTAGCTCACGGTTCATGCGCGTTTCGCCGTGCCTGACGAATATGAATTGTTCCGCGGGCATGTAGCCCCTTCCCTGTCCGGCGTCAGCCTGTAACGGTTGCGATGCGATAGGCGGGCAGCCCGGTGAGGTCCTGCGCCGCGTCCTGCACGGCCCGCGCCTGTTCCGCGGACACGATGACCGCAAGGCCTACGCCCAGGTTGAACACGCGCCGCATTTCCTCTTCCTCGATACCGCCGGCGTTTTGAATCACATCGAATATTTTGTGGCGGGGCCACGCGGCCCAGTCAATGTCCAGTCCCGCGCCGCCGGGCAGAACGCGCACGATGTTGCCTTCGAGTCCGCCGCCGGTGATGTGCGCAAGGGCGCGCACTTCAAATTCCCCGATCAGCGCCAGGGCCTGCTTGGCGTAAATGCGCGTGGGTTCGAGCAGGGCGCGGCCCAGGGCGGCGCCGAGTTCCGGGACATGCTGCGCCCAGTCCAG
>JAGUYV010000414.1 GCA_020061125.1 bacterium
GCGCGTGGCGCCGGGCGGCGCGGAGACTGCTCTGGTGCGGCCGCCGGGCGTAACCGAACCGGACCTGTTCCTTGCCGAATGCCTTCGCTGCGGCGAGTGCATGCGCGCATGCCCCACCAACGCCATTCAGCCCGTGTGGTTCCAGGACACGCTGGAAAACCTTTGGACCCCGCACCTGGCCACGCGCGTTGGCTATTGCGACTGGGCGTGCAACAAGTGCGGCCGGGTGTGCCCGTCGCACGCCATCAAGGAGCTTACGCTCGAGGTCAAGCAGCGCACCGTGCTCGGCCGCGCCGTGTTCGATCACAATCGCTGCATCCCGTGGTCGCGGGGCGAAAACTGCGCGGTGTGTGAAGAGCATTGCCCTGTGCCGGAGAAAGCCATCCACCTGCGCGAGGAAAAAATGCTCGACGACCACCTGACGGAAATCACGGTCATGGTTCCATTCGTGCGCGAGGATCACTGCATCGGATGCGGCAGTTGCGAGGCTGTATGCCCCGTGGAAGGCCGCGCGGGCGTGCGCGTCACCGGCGTTGCGCAGCATGTGCTCGAACCAAAGCAACACGGCCGCAGTCTCGGCGGCATCGTGCTGTCTTCCCTTCTGCCCGCCTCGCCCCCGGCGCCCTGGCAGGCCGACGGAGAACCCCGCACCGCGGGACCGGACGATCTGTTCGTGCTCATCAACGGCGAGGCCGATGTGTACATCAAACACGGATACCGCCGCGCCCTGCACCAGGCCTATTCCGATCCGTTCGCACCGGACACCTATTACATGGATGTGGAACTGTATCTCATGGCCAACGGGCAGGCGGCCAAAGGCATCTACGCGGAAAAAGCGCCTCCCGGCGGCGAGCCTGCCGAGGCCGGAGACACGGCTTCCTACACGCAAGGACAGTTGCTTGTCCGCATCGGCCCCCTGTTCATGATCCTCAAAGGCGAAGCCTCGCGCGACGATTTCCTGGCCATGGCGCGCGCCCTGCAAGCTAATGTGCCGAAAGCGCATTGATTGCCTTATGGGGAAGAGAAATCAAACCTCGACTCTGAACGCGCCGCGCAGGGCGTAGGCCGAGGCCAGGGAAATCACGAAGAACACCACGAGCCAGTGCACGGGGCGGCCGAAAACCAGCAATTCGCGCTCCGGATAATCAATGGATATTTTTTGAATCATGGCATTGCGGATTGCGGGTTCGCCGGGGTTGAGCGCGCGCTCGAACACGCCGCCGCTCACGCGCGCGGGCCACGCGGCCGCCGTATGCCTCCCGGCGGCGAACTGCTTTTCCGTGGTGGTTCCGCCGATTTTCACGCGCAGAATATGACGGCCGGGATTGTCGGGATTCACACGCCAGTTGATTTCTCGCTGCTCGGGAATGCGCAGAGGAGGCGTCTCCACGGTCACGCCCGGCCCCGCATCGAGAGCGGCGCGGTCCAGGTCCGGCTCACCGGCGCTGTCAGACACCACCGCGCGCACGATCACAGGTTCCCCGGGCAGCACGGGCCGGAACTGGTACCAGGCCGAGGCCTGCACAAGAAGCAGCACGATGGGGCCGATCAGAATCAGCATGGGCACGAGCATGTGCCTGATATATGACAGGTTGTCGAGGAGCAGCATGCCCGCGGATCGCAGGGTCTGCGCGGGGTCGGACGCGAACAGGCGCATTTCCAGCAGCCGGCCCTGCATCCGGTCTCTGGCCGCGGCCAGACCCTTCTGGTTCGAGGTCCATTTGAAAACCAGAAGCATGAGCGCTCCCGCAGCCACGGACACCGCAGCCAGGCCCGCAAGCGGGTGCATGCCGCGGAACGGCGTGAGCACGGCGGTAAACAGGATCGTAAGAGCGCTGTTCAAAATGTCCATGACGCGGTCAGTCTATGTATCCGAGGCCCTGCAGTCTTTTTCTGGCCTGCTCCTCGTTGTCCGCTGCGGGCGCGGCCGCGCCTGCGAGTTCGCGCTCAATGAGGTGCGCCACGAATTCGCTGACCGAGGAATACCCCGCGGCCCGCGCGTGCTCGTCTGCGCGTTTGAGCAGATCTTTGCCGATTTCGATTTTTGCGGCCATGTGAATCTCCGTTAAAGAATGTTCTTGCCCCGGCTCGTGCCCGGAGGCGGCGCGTTGAAACGGGCGCACATGGTGGCGGCGATGTCGCGGAGGCCGGGTGCGCGCGCCTTGATTTTCTTGTTGCACAGCACCACGCCCGGCACATGCGCGGGATCCACGCAATGGTCGCCGGACCACTTGCGCTCGTTGACCGCGGTCACGGTCAGGGGTGCGGCGCCGAGCGCGGTTTCATCGGATGCGCGATATCCGGCCCGGTAGCCGATCACAAGGTCCGGGGCCAAATCCCTGTTGCGCGGGGAATACACTTCCGTGGCCCGGTACACGCTCGATATGGGTTTGATCCCGGTCTCTGGGTCTTTGAACTCCAGGAGCATGCCCTGCAACTGGCGCAGCAGCTTTTCTTTTTCCGGGCCGGGGGGCACGATGCCGCCGCCTTCCCGCCCCTGCTCGTTCACATACAGGCCGTTGAAACCCATGGCGTAGGCGCGGGATACGCTCCAGTCCGCGTTGCTGAAAAATTCCGCCTCCGGGTCGTCGTGGGTCAGGCCCAGGAACTCATTGTCTTTCAGCCATGTGTTGAGGTTCACCGCGCGATAAAACGGCGCGAATCCGTGGTCGGACATAATCATGAGCGTGTCGTCCGGGCCGAGATACTTCATGACGCGCCCCGCGATGCGGTCCAGGTTGCGGTAGTAATCGTAAATCGCGTCCCGGGATTTTTTGTCGCGCCGCTCGTGCATGGGATGCTCGGGATCGAACGCGCTCCAGAACATGTGGCTGCCCAGATCCGTGTCCCCGAAATAATGGAACAGAAACCCGCCGTCGAAATGGTCGAGATTGTGGAACAGCACGGCTGTGAGTTCCTGATGGTACTGGTCCGCGATATGCCTGTACTCGTCGTCGGACAGGATGCCATGGTCCAGCGCCTTGGTGTCCTCGGGCATGCCCAGAGTGGAAAACGGTCCGCCGAGGGCGCGGGCGAGTTGCGCCGCGTAGTCCGGCGGCGTGCTGATGGGCATGGCCGGGGCGCGCGGGTCAATGTTCACCGGGGATACATACATGCGGAAATGGGGCCGCAATTCCTGGAGCAGCACGCGCACCATACCCGAGGCGGAAACCAGGTGCGGAACATTTTCAAAAGTGATGGACAGCCACCGGCTCCACTCCCCGGTTTTGAGGATCACGGATTGGCCCTGGAGATCCAGGCGCGCCACGGGGTTGGACCTGTCAAAGAAAACTGTGAACGGGACTTCGCCCGGCGGCTCCTCGAAGTGGAATTCATTGGGCGGGCCGGGAATCGAGGAATCAACGCGTCCTGCCGCCGGGTTGACGAAGCGCACCTGACCGCCGGTCATGTCCGCGGCGTTGACGGCGTAATCCGTGGTGAAACAGGTGAACGAACCATAGCCCCCGAGCAGGTCGGGCGTGCCCATGCCGGACACGGTGCGCGCCCTGCCCTTTGACGGTGGAAAATTGCTCGGGATGCGGAACACCGTGCACGGCACGCCCGCGTCTTCGAGCGCGTCCCAGAACGCCGCGCCGCGCCGCAGCAGGCGCACTCCGCCCGGCTTGAGCGGAATGCGGTATTTCCCGGCCGAGATTTTTTTCGTGGCCGGATACGCCTCGGATGTGGACAGATACGGGGAATAAGTCTCGGGATTTCGGTGAATGAAATCGAAAATTCCGTGTACGCCGGGGTCCGCGCCCGCGATGGCGTCGGCCCAGGCGACCGGGCTTTGCGGCGGCGTGCTCGTGGCCAGTTTCAGAACCGTGTTGTTGCGCATGAGCTTCTCAAGATTTGGCGCTTGCCCCCTGTGCACAAGCTTGCCGAGAAGATCCGGGTCCATGCCGTCGAACCCAAGCAGAACCACTTTGTTTTTTTGCGTCCGCTCACGCCTGGCGCACGCGAACGGCGCGGCGCCCAACCCGGCCGCCAGGGACAGGGTCAGGGCGGACTTGCCGAACTCCCGCCGGGTCATGCGCTCATGACGGTTTCCGCTCACAGTTTCTTTTCTCACAAAGATACAAGATCCTGTCTTGTGATTGGCCGCAGATTGTTGGCGCAGTTGAATGGATTGGTGGCGTCAACCAGCGCGGGGAGGTCGTCCGCGCCCAAACCGATATCCGCCAGCGAACGCGGCGCGCCGTGCGCCTCGATGAACTGTTGCAGGACCTCCACGGCGGCATGTTCTGAAGAAACTTTCAGCAACTCGAACAGGCGCGCCTTTTTCTCACCGTCCAGAACCGGCATGTTGAATTCCAGGGCCTGGGGGATCACGAAGGTGCAGGCGAACCCGTGGGGCGTGCCGCGCCGTGCGGTGATGGGATAGGACATGCCGTGGGCCACGGCCGTGCCCGTGCTCAACAGTGCGAAGCCCGCGGTCAGAGCCGCGTAACTCATGCGTGCGCGGCACTCGAGGTCGTCAAGCGCGTCCACGGTGCGCGGCAGCCATTCCAGAATCACGCGGATGGCCTCGAAGCAATGCGCGTCGCCCGCGGGCTGCGAGCGCTTGCACCACAGGGATTCGCAGGCGTGGGACAGCGCGTCCAGGCCCGTGCTCGCGGTCTGATCCGCGGGAAGGTGCAGGCACAGTTCCGGATCCACGATGGCGTGCGCGGGCCACGCTGCGGGCGCGGACAGCGCGTACTTGTTTTCGATCTCGGGGATGGTGATCACGAACGCGGCGTTCACCTCGGTGCCGGTTCCGGCCGTGGTGTTGATGGTGATTACCGGCTCGGCACGCGGCCCGAAGTTCTTTTTCTGGAGCATGTAATCGGCCAGGTCTCCCTGGTGGTGGACCATGAGAGCAGCGGCCTTGGCCGCGTCCAGGGCCGAGCCGCCGCCGAGGCCCACGAACAGCCCGCAGCGTTCCTGCTTGTAGAGCGCAGCGGCCTGGTGCGCTTCGCCGGTTGTGGGGTTGGGAGAAACCCTGTCGAACACGACAACGCGATCCGCTCCCAGAAGATCCAGAACGCGATCCAGAATCCCGGTGCTCCTCATGGCCGAGCGGCCCGTTACCAGCATGATGCGCGTGTCTTTACCGTATGGCGCGGCAAGCTCCGGCAGCTTGTTCAACGAGCCAGGCCCGAAATGCGCCATGGCCCGGTGCGGATATACCCAGTTGAAATCTTTCATTCCCATGCGCAGCCACCCGTGCAAAAGTTTCTATGACATTCATTATAGCGGCAATTCCCAAGCGCGGAAAACACGGAACCCATGCGCGAAATAAAAAACCGGGGAGCGGATCCCCGGTCTGGTTGGATTCATGAGGAACCTGTATCGTGTTATGCGTACATGGCGAATGAGGATTGAAGGGAACTGATGCGCGCGTCGCGCGCCTTTTTCCCGGCGCGCTGCTCGAAAATCCAATCCATTTCCTGATCCACGGTGCGCTCGCGCGTGCCGGTCTGGGCCAGTGTCTTTTTCTCGCGGCCCGCGCCCATGGACTCCATGAGCGCGACCATTTCATAGAGCTTGCGCATGGACTTTTCGCCCAGGCGGTTTTCTGCGGCCAGCATGCGCACGGTGCTGCTCAAGCTGTCGCGCTGTGAGCGCGGGATGTTTGCATATTTGATGCGGGTGAGCAGGCCGCGGGTCTGAAGGTCCTGCTGCAACTGCGCAGGGTCCACGGCGGCGTCGCCGGAATACAGTTTTTGAAGCAGGGAAGCGCCCAGACCGCCGATGCCGCCGCTTGCGGACCCGGTCAGCGAGGATGCGAGCATGGCCTTGCGATTGGACTCCATCTGCTCCTGGATGGGCTTGAGCCACTGCTGGATTGTGTTCAGAATCTCGGTTTTCATGGCATTCTCTATATCGGCGGAATTCCTTGAAACTTTAGCGTTGATTCCGGAAATCAATCTTGAAAGGTTTGATAAAAATTTGCGTTGTAAATGAACGCCTTGTCTGCACAATTATGCAGCTCTTTAATGCGCCGGGCTGCTAAAAACCGGGGACTGGGTCGTTTTCCGCAAGGAAAACGAAGCCTGTCCCCAGCGTTTTTTCACCCCGCGCTGATTCACAACTCGATACGCCTGCATAGCGGCAGGCGGGCATTTTTGTTGTTCCGCATACAAAGCCTCTGTTGCGTGATACCATGTTAACAACGCGGATTTAGAATGTTATCAGAGATTGGAGCGCGGCATGAACACGGCAAACAGACACACGCGGAGGGAGTTTTTGAAACAGAGCGCCATGGGCGCGCTTGCCGGGGCCGCGCTGGCAGCGCCCGGCGCAGCCTGGGCCGCTCCCCTGAAAAACAGCAAAATCCGGCTCATGCTTCGCCAGGATCTTGTTCCAGATTTCATCATGAACGGGTACCTGCAGCGCTTCAACGCCAAAAACAAGGACATCTTTGTCGAATCCTCTTATGTCAACAGCAACCATGGGTGGGCCTATGAAGTGGAACACTGCCACGAGGCCCCGGCATGGTACACCGAGGGCGCACCGTGCCAGGTGTTCATGGGCCGCGGCCCTGCCCTGGCCCAGCTCGCCGACGCCGGAACCATCATCCCCCTCGACGATTTCCTCGCAAAATCCGGCGAACTGGACCGGAGCGACTACCACCGCAGCCGATACGGAAGCGTTCTGGACTCGGCCACCTACCGCGGCAGCCTGTGGGGCATCCCCATCATCGGCGACACCTACGCGCTGTTCTGCAACATGGACCTGTTCGCCGCGGCCGGGCTGGACACGCCCCCGGCCACCTGGGAGCAGGCCATCTCCATGGCGCGCGCCATAACTCGCGACACATCCGGCGACGGCAGGCCCGATGTGTTCGGTTACTCCCAGTGCTCGTTCCAGTTCCCGCTCCAGATCCTTTCCGCGGGCATGGACCTTGTGGATCTCAAGAACAAGCGCGTGCTGTTCGACACGGACGCGGGCCTCGAAGCCCTGGACACTTACCGCCGCTTGAGCGCCAACTCCCCGCCCCATGTGGATTTCGAAAAAGGCGATATGGGCATGAAAATCAGCGTCACCACCAACGCCCACGGCCGCTACAGCCACATCAACCATGTGACCGCGCCCCTGCCCGCGGGCGCGCGCCGCGCAAACACCTACGGCGACTCCGACGGCATCACCGCGTTCGCCATCGCGTCTTCGGCCGGCAAAGACGAGCGCGAGGCCGCCTGGCGCTTCATCGAGTTCACCGCGGGCGCGCCCATGTTCTTCGAACTGACAAAGGCCGCGCGCATGATCCCCCTGCGCAATTCCATTCTCAACAGCAGCAAATACGCCGAATATCTCGAACGATATCCCGTGAAAAAGGCGTTCGTTCAGGAACTCGAATACGCCGTGCCCAAGCCTTGCATCCCCGAATACCGGTACATTGAAGTCATCATGCGCGACATCCTGCTCGTGGTGCAGCACGCGGAAAACAGACTGGCCGTGTCTCTGGACGCCATGCGCGAACACCTCAAGGCCAAGACGGAACTGGCCAACGCACGGCTGGCCAAAGCAGCCTGGTAAGCCGCCGCTTTTCGTGCTCCGCGGCCGGGTTTTGACTACTGAAAGTTTCCTATATATAATTCTCCATGTTTTGCCCGGCCCGGTCCGGAGATCCTGCGGCCCACGCCTTTTCGAGGAGGAACCATGAAGTACACCAAAGAGGATGTGTTCGACGCGCCGTTCGACAAAGTGGTGGAAATCTGCCTGGACCGCTCGCGCGATGTGGACACCTACCCCAATGTCACAAAAACAACTGTCAAGAAACGCGAAACCCAGGGCCACATCACCAAGCTCGTGGTGGAGACCGTGGCCAACGGGGACATCCCCAAGGCCCTGCGCAAAGTCATCCTGCCCAAAATGCTCACATGGTTGGAATACGGCACCTGGGACGACAAGGAAAAAACTTACGAGTATAAAGTCAAGACGCACTACTTCTCGAACATCACCAATGTGGGCGGCAAGTTTTTCTATACCGAGCCGGAACCGGGCAAGTGCAAGCGCCGCCTCGAGGGGTATGTGGAAATCAACCTTCCCGTGTTGGGGAAAATCGCGGAAAAGAAAATCGCCGAAGTCCAGATGGAGAACCTCGAGCTGGATGTGGCCGCGATCAAGAAGCAAATCAAGGGCCTGTGACGCGCGCCGTGGAATCAGCCGCTTGCGCGTGTTACAATAAACAGCGTCAAGCAAAGGCGCGCCGTGTGCGCCGCACGCTCCGAGCGCCGGAGCGATTCATGCGAAGCCGGAGAGAGCCATGACACAAGCGGACTATCTGTGCATCGGACTCATCGTACTGTTCGCCGGGATAGGCGCGGTCATCGGGTTCACACGCGGCCTGGCCGGATTTCTTGGGATTTATTTCGGGTGCACCTACGCCTCGCGAAACGCCACCGAGGGCAACAAGTACCTCATGCTCGCCTTCGGCATCTTCGCAGGCGCGCTCGTTCTGGGATTCCTGTTCTACGGCGCCACGCGCTTCACGCCCATTGACGCCATGGACGCCGTGTTCGGCGCGATCTTCGGTATTCTCATCGGCTGGGGCGCGGCGCACGCGGTGATGCATTATTATGTTGCTTTCAACAACGACACCAAGTTTTACGCCGACATCTACAATGGCGCGTTCGCCATGGATATCCACGACATCCGGCCCTACCAGGAGGTCATGAACCGCACCGATGAATTGCGGCATCCCGACCCGGACAAATTTTAGTTGGCTTCATTGGCATTCATTTCTCTCAAGGAGTTGATATAGTGAAAAGACACCTGTTCACATCGGAATCCGTAACAGAAGGCCACCCGGACAAGCTGTGCGATTCCATTTCAGACGCCATCCTGGACGCGGTTCTGGCAAAAGACAAGATGAGCCGCGTGGCATGCGAGACCGCGGCCACTACGGGCGTGGTCTTCGTGGCCGGTGAAATCACCACCAAGGCGAACATTGACTACCAGGATGTGGTGCGCGGCGCCATCCGCGAAATCGGATACACCGGAGGCAAGTTCGGATTCGATTCCGACACCTGCGGCGTGATCGTGGCCATGGACAAGCAGTCGCCCGACATTGACATGGGCGTGAGCCAGGCCCTGGAAGCGCGCATGAAAAGCGAAAAGGACTGCGGCAAGGGCCAGGACGACGCCTGCGACACACAGGGCGCGGGCGACCAGGGCATGGTCTTCGGCTACGCGTGCAACGAGACCAAAGAACTCATGCCCATGCCCATTTCCCTGGCGCACAAGCTCACCGGCCGGCTCGCAGAAACGCGCAAAAAAGGCGTGCTCCCGTTCCTCGGCCCGGACGGCAAGGCGCAGGTCACCGTGGTATATGAAAACGGCAAGCCCGTGAGCGTGGACACCGTGCTCATCAGCACACAGCACACCGCGGATGTCACGGACAAAAAGATCCGCGACGGTCTGGTTTCGCAGGTCATTGAAAAAGTGATCCCCAAACGCATGTTGAGCGCCAACACGCGCATCCTGGTCAACCCCACAGGCCGGTTCGTGGTGGGCGGCCCCGTGGGCGACACCGGCCTCACCGGCCGAAAAATCATCGTAGACACCTACGGCGGCTACTCGCGCCACGGTGGCGGCGCGTTCTCCGGCAAAGACCCCTCCAAGGTGGACCGCTCCGGCACCTACATGGCCCGCTACGCGGCCAAGAACATCGTGGCCTCGGGCGCGGCCGCCAAATGCGAAATCCAGATCAGCTACGCCATCGGCGTGGCCAAGCCCGTATCCATCTTCATTGACGCCTTCGGCACGGAAACCGTGCCCATGGACAAACTCGAAAAGGCCGTGCTCGAAGTCTTCGACTTCCGCCCGCTCGCCATCATCAACACGCTCAAGCTGCGGCGGCCCATTTACCGCCTCACCTCCAACTACGGCCACTTCGGCAGGGAACTGCCCGAATTCGCCTGGGAAAAGACCGACAAGGCCGCCGCGCTCAAGAAGGCGCTCGGCATCAAGTGACCCGCGCCACGGCGCGTATCTTTGAACATTACGGAGTGAGCAGCGCGGCCCGTTGCTCACTCTTTTTTCTTGGCGTCGCGGATTCGCGATTCCATGAAACAAAATCGCGGCCCGGCTGTCTGACATGTAAGAACGCGCCCGCCGCGCGCATATATCATGAAGCAGCCGGCCCGCGGTCTGGAAGTGATTATATGAAGAAAACAACCAACAATTCCTCAATGAGTTCGCCCGCCCGCCTTTTCATTCTGCTCTGCGCGTTCGCGGGCCTTGCGCTCCATCCCCGCCCCGCCCTGGCGGACCGCGACTCGCGCCGCACTCCCGTGGTTTCGGCCATCGAGGCCGTTTCACCGGCCGTGGTCAACATCAGCACCGAGCAAATCGTGCGCGAACGCATCAACCCGTTCGGCGGATTCCACGACGATTTTTTCAGCGAATTCGACGACTTCTTCAGCGACATGTTTCCCACCCAGGAGCGCACGCGCCAGACCCTCGGGTCCGGCGTCATCATAGACGAAAACGGCTACATTCTGACCAACGCGCATGTTATCATGCAGGCCTCAAAAATCACCGTGGCCATGCCCGGACGCGATGGTTTAGAGGCGACCGTGGTGGGCGCGGATCCCAACATTGACCTCGCCATTCTGAAAATCGAAACCGGCTCGCCCCTGCCCGTTCCGGCCATCGGCCGCTCGGACGACCTCATGATCGGCGAAACCGTGATCGCCATCGGCAATCCGTTCGGGCTTGAACACACGGTCACCACAGGCGTGTTGAGCGCACTCAACAGGTCCATTCAGGGCGGCGACGGCCGCGTGTACAACAACTTCATGCAGATTGACGCGTCCATCAATCCCGGCAACAGCGGCGGCCCGCTGGTGAACCTCGACGGCGAGATCATCGGCATCAACACCGCCATCTACGCCCGCGCGCAGGGCATCGGCTTCGCCATCCCCATTGACCGCGCCATGCGCGCGGTGCAGGAGCTGCTCGAATCCGGCGAAGTCAAGCGCGCGTGGCTCGGGCTGCAGGTCCAGGATCTCACACCCCGGCTCGCCAAACAGTTCGGCTTCAGCGGCAGCCGCGGCGCACTGGTGTCCGATGTGATCGCAGGCGGCCCCGCGGACAACGCGGGGCTCAAGCCGGGCGACATCATCACCAGGGTCAATGATCAGCCCACGCACACGGCGCAGGAATTCACCAACAAGGTCACGGGCCTGCTCGCGGGCGAACGCGCGAACCTGTCCATTTTTTCGAATGGTCGCGAAACGGCGTTGACTGTAATCGCCGAGGCGCTGCCGCTGGACACGGCAGAAGACATCGCGCGCCAGTGGCTGGGCGTGGAAGTGCGCGAGGTATCGGACGAGGCGGTCAAAACCTTCCGGCTGGCCGCGCGCGACGGCGTGGTGGTCACGAGATCGGAAGAGCA
>JAGUYV010000373.1 GCA_020061125.1 bacterium
CGCGGCAAGTGGCAGGGCCGCGCCCGCGCGCGCCGCTTCCGCAAGAAAATCGCGCCGTGTTTTATTGTCCATTCCCGGCACCCTATGCGTTCAGATTTCTGATGGTGATGTTCTTGAGCGAGGCCGCGCCCAGGCGGTGCGCGTCGTCCGCGGCGGTTTTGATGAACTTCGCGGGCCGGCCCTCTTTGGCGAGCGTGGGCAGGCCCTTTTCCCGGCGCTTTTTTTCAATAATGTCCAGACACACCGCATCCAGAGCCACGGGGTCATCGCTTACAATCACGCCCGCGAATTTCCAGGCGTGCGCGGGCTTGTATCCCGGCCCGCCGTGATACTGCGCCAGCGTTGCGTCGCAGATGAACAGCCGCGCCCTGCCCGAAAATTCCGGGAGCGAAAAACAGTCCGCGATGTAGGGATCGCAGTTGTCCGGATGCATTTTGTTGGGATTGTGAATGGCGCCGAACATGTTCTTCATGCATCCGGAAAGGCCGCACAAGTCATGGTCCTTGAGAACCGGCGCGCTGATCAGCGCGTCGCTGTAGCGGGACACAATGCGGCTCACGCGCGAGCCGACTTCTCCGAACAGCGACAGTTCGTTTTCATAGCCCATGCCCTGGGCGTCGGTGCCGAAAACGCGCGGCCCGCTGCCCGAAAGGTTCAGTTGAAATCCCGCGCGTTCGAGTTCCGCACCCGTGCGGTCGAAGACAAATATCCGGTCCGGAGCCACGCCCGCGGCGCGCAACCCGGCAATAATGCCCTGGGTCAATTCGGGAGTTGTGGACAGTCTGCGGCCCGGCAGACAGTTCACTTTCACGGCCACGCGGTCCGTTGTCCGGAAATACCGGCTCCAGGCTTTTGCGTCGCTTTTTTCCCCGGACAGCTCACGCACGGCTTTCATGAGCAGCGCTTGAACGCGCGCCGCGTCCAGGGTTTCCCCTTTCCACATCCCGGGATCGCGCGCCACGACCACTGTGGCATGGGTCGGCCGTTTGCTCTGCGGCGCGGGTTTCTGCATGTTTGCGGAGGCCTGCTGCTCTTTGCCGCCCGCGTTGCATCCGATGATGGACGCACCAAGCGCACCCGCGGCCACGCCGCCGGCGGCGCGGAGAAATTGTCTCCTGGATTCTTTGCGCGTGTGCATTCGCATTGCAGCCTTTCGTTATCAAAATTATAAACGGCCGCGTAGGGGCGTCTACCGTCTTCCGTCTACCGTCTTCCGGCAAAAGCAAAAGCAAAGACGGAAGGACACCGCGGAGACGCGGAGTCGCGGAGAAAAGCAGGGAGGGCTTTTTTGGGCGGCTGCGCCGCTTGGGAGGCGGAGATGCGGAGCTGGCATATTAGCGTGGAAATCATCTGTTGCACATGCGCAAATTAAGGGATTTGACACGGAGAGCACGGAGGCACGGAGTACACGGAGGATTATAGGATCGCGCGGCCGCGGGCCGCGCCTTTAGCAGCCTTTTGTTTCCTTGCCCTCTTTGCCTTTGCGTCCGTACTGTCTCCGTGGCCTCCATGTCTCCGTGTTCTCCATGGTTATCTTTGTTTTTCTCTCCCGGATCAGCAATCTGTCGTTAATTTGCCATTTGTCACCTGCACCCTGCACCCTACTTTTGCTTTTCCTACACGCTACTCGCTACTCGCTACTCCCTCCTCTCCCCCATTGAGCATAACCCGCGCTTCATATACAATATGCGGAGCATGCAATACACGCGTGGAGGCTTGATCGTGAAACAGTACCGCATTTTCGCTCTGATTCTCTTGCTGTGCGCGGCCATGGCCGCATCCATGGGCTGCGACAACAAGCCCATCGTCAAAGATGTAACGCTCGAAGAAGATGTCGCCATTCCCGAGAGCCTGAAGGCCGCTTCCGAAGAACCCGTGGTCCCGCAGGCCCCGGCGTTCAGAAGCCTGACAAGGGCCGAATTCGAAACCATGTCCGTGGCCCAGGGCGTGCAGATTCTGAATGTGCTCGAGCCAGGCGAAACCTACCCCGCGCTCGAAACCCTGCCCAAAGCCAAAATTACGAATATCCCCCTGCAGCAGCTGCTGACTGGAGATTTCGGAACACTGGACCGGAACAAGAAAGTGATCGCCATCTGCCGCACGGGCAACCGCAGCGGACAGGCCGCGGAGTTCCTGGGCCAGAACGGATTCGAGGCGTACAACCTCGAAGGCGGCCTGCTGGGCCTGGCGGAAACCGCACCCGCGGACGATGCCGCAGCGCCCACAGACGCCGAGGCGCCCGCGGAAACAGAGGCCGCGGACCCGGCCGCGGAGCCGCAGGCCGCGCCCGTGCAGTGACATCAGACGCCAACGGATAGCCCTTGAGCAAAAAACGGCTTGTATTCATTGACATAGACGGCATCAACCCGCAGGTGCTGTACGACATGCTCGACGAGCCTGGCTCGAACCTGGGCCGCATCGCGGGCCGCGGCGCACGCGTGGAACGCGCCGTCACCGTGTTCCCGGCCGTCACCCTCTGCTGCCAGGCATCCATGTTCACCGGGACCTGGCCCGGAACCCACGGCATACTCGGCAATTCCTGGTGGGACCGGTTTTCAAAGCCCCCGCGATTCCGGTATTACACGGACGCGCGCACGGCCATGGGCAACTACGGCTACGCCATGTTCGGCTGGCCCACGATCCTGCTGCCCCGCAAGCCAGGACTCCAGTTCGCCAACGACGATTTGAGCAAAAGCGTGGAAACCATTTACGAAATGGCGCACCGCAAGGGCCTGCGCTCCATGCAGGTGTTCAACCAGTACAGCCGCGGCGTGGACAACTGGGTGGTGCCCTCGCGCACGGCCATGATTCTGTTCGCGCTCGCGCACGAGGAACTCCTGCACAACCGGCACTGGGACAAGGCCACCTTCGCCCACCTGTTCCGCGCCATGCGCAAGGGCGGCGAACTGCCGGACCTCATCGCTTTCTACATCTCCGGGCACGACAACAACAGCCACGAGCACGGCGCGCACGATCAGGCCCAATACTTCAAGAATTTCGTGGATCCGCTCTTCGGCCGCTTCATCGCCGAATTCGAGAAACACGCCCCGCTCGAGGATTTGTATTTCCTCATCACCTCGGACCACGGACAGGCCAACACCATCAAGGACCAGGAGCATGTGGTGGACCACGCGCTGCTGGGCCAGATTCTGGGCGCCGTGGGCGGCGGCGGGTTCCAGCTCGCGGCGCGCAAAAAAGTGCTGCCCACGGACACGGCCATCGGCAACATGGAAGCGGGCGCGACACAATTCCACCTAATCAACCGCGAGACATTCAACTGGGCCGACCCGCCGCGCTTCGAGCAGGACATCATGCCCGTGGCCGAGTCGTTCTCGCACTATGGCAAATCCGGCGGGCGCCCGCCGTTCGTGGATTTGCTGCTCGTGCGCCCGGCTCCCGATCAGGGTTACATGGTTTTTGAAAACGGCGCGCTCACGGATCTGGAAACCTATTTCGCGGACAAGGACGAGCAATATCCCGACGCCGTGCGCCGCGTGCGCGGCCTCGAATGCAAGCGCAGCGGCGACATCATTGTGATCCTCGATTATTCGCAGGGGTATTATTTCGGAGACAAACCCAAGGCCGGGGAGCACGGCAACCTGTGCGCCGCGGACGCGCTCATTCCGTTCGTGGTGTCAGGCCCCGGCATCGCGGACCAGACCATCCCCTTCGCGTCCCTCATAGACGCCGTGCCCACGGCTGGCGCGCTCCTGGGATTCGACACCTCAAAAGCGCAGGGCCGCAACATCCTCCCGCACGGGGACGAATGACCCGTGGCGCACTGTTCAGCAAATTATTTTTCGTGAAAATCAATCGCCGAAGCTGATGCCGAGGTCGCGCGCGGTGCGCACGAGGTCTCCGTCTGGAGGCACGGTTTTCAGCTTGCCGACGGCGTCCGCCAGTGGCACGGATTCGATGTTCTGCCCATGCAGGCACACCATGCGATCAAAGCCGCGCTCCACGGCCAGACGCGCGGCGGCCGCGCCGAACCGGGACGCCAGAATGCGATCAAACGCGCTGGGCGATCCCCCGCGCTGCAAATGCCCGAGCACGGTCACGCGCGTCTCGTGGCCGCTTTTCCGGGCGATGTCGTGAGCCACTTTGTGTCCGATGCCGCCCAGCCGCTTGCCGGCGGCGTCGGCATACACGGCGCGCCCGCTTGCGGGCCGTGCTCCCTCGGCCACCACCACGATGCTGAAAGTGCGGCCCGCATCATGGCGCGCGGCGATGCGCTCGCAAACCCGGCCGATGCGGTAGGGGATCTCCGGGATCAGAATCACATCCGCGCCCCCGGCCACGCCCGCGGACAACGCGATCCAGCCCGCATCCCGGCCCATGACTTCCAGCGCCATGACCCTGTGGTGGCTTTCGGCCGTGGTGTGCAGCTTGTCTATGGCCTCGGTGGCCGTGCGCACGGCTGTGTTGAATCCGAATGTGTAATCCGTAGCGGACAGATCGTTGTCTATGGTTTTGGGCACGCCCACCACGGGCATGCCGCGCAGGGCGAACTCGTGCGCGATGTTCAGGGACCCATCCCCGCCAATCACCACCAGGGCGTCCAGGCCCAGCGCCTTGAACCGGTTCATGACTGTGCGGGACTTGTCCACGGTCACGGTGCGGCCCTTGCGCGTGGCCGGAAACGCGAACGGGTTGCCGCGGTTGCTGGCCCCGAGAATCGTGCCCCCGCGCGGCAGCAGCCCGCGCACGCTGTCCGGCGTCAGCTCGTACACGCATCGCCCGTCCCGCACAAGGCCCTCGAATCCGTCCGTGATCCCGAACACCGTCATGCCCAGTTCATTCACAGCGGTTTTCACAACCGCCCGGATCACCGCGTTCAGGCCGGGGCAGTCGCCCCCGCCCGTGAGAACCCCGATGCGCTTCACAGCCTGTCCGCTCATGCCTGCCTCCCCTGATGAATTCCGCTTTCGTGATATTTTACACCGCGCCGCACGCCTGCTCCCTGCATGACACGAACAAAATATGATTCGCGGTCCGCGCCGCCGGGTATAGAGATATTGAGAGCCTGGGGGGACGGGAGGCGCTTCGCCATGCTGCGAATAGAAAAAAAAGAAGACGGCCGGTGCATTATATTGGTGCTGAACGGTGAACTCTCTTTCGACACCACGGATCAACTCAAACGCTATGCCGACGACAGCCGCACGCACGACGGCCGGCATCTGGTGCTGGATCTCGCAGGGCTGGACTTCGTGGACAGTTCCGGGGCCGCGTGCCTGCTGCGACTGCGCACGGACAGCGGCGGCAAAGGGGGCGGGGAGACGGTGCTGGCCTCGGTGCCGCAGGACATTCATTCCACGCTCATGCGCCTGGGAATCGTGAACAACTACCGCATTTTCAGCAGCGCGGCGGACGCGGCGCTGAAATTGCGCTGACGCTCCACCCGCATTCATCTGTATTCGGATTGCTTATCAGGAATGCCTGTAATGCCTTGCGCCGTGTTTCAACGGCATCATGGACTGGTACATTTCAAACAGAACCATTGAGCAACTCGACGGCCGCGCGGGCGATGTCCGCGGCGCTGAACAGGTCCATGCAGGTGTGCCGCTCATCGCAGGATTTGCGGTAGCACGGCGCGCACTCCATGTGGGACATGAACTTGCGTCCGCGCCCGAACAAATCAATCTCGCGCGGCGTGGTGGGTCCGAACAGGGCCGCCACCGGGCGTTCCAGGGCGATGGCCATGTGCATGGCCAGGGTGTCCCCGGCGATGACAACGCCGCACTGGCTCACCAGCCCGGCGAACAGGCGCATCGAGTGACCGGTGCCGGTGTTCACCGCGCGCAGTCGGCTTGCCCGCGCGATGTTGTTGTTCTTTTCGGTTTCATTGGGTCCGCCAAGAAGCGCGATGAATACGCCCTTTGTCTCCGCGCTCAAAGCGTCAATCAGATCCAGGATCGCGGCCGTGCTCATCATCTTGTTGGCGAACTCCAGGCCCGCGCCCGTGTTGATGCCAATAACTGGCTGCGCGCCGTTCCAACCTGCCTGGCGCAGGATGTCGCGCCCGGCCTCCCGCTCAACATCCGTAAGGTGCAAAGCGGGCCTTTCTCCCAGATACTCCAGTTCCACGGCTTCGGCAATTAGTTGGTGATAGGATTTGTCGTTTTTCTCGAACTTGAGTTCATCGGAAAGCCCGAGCGCGAAGAACGGCTCGGCCGCGGCGTTGAGCGGATACGGCGCGCCGTGGGGACTCAAGCCAAAGCCGCGCCTGGCCCCGGCGTGAACAAGCTCCGACAAACCCGCGGGTCCGGGTTCCTTATCCAGGCTGATGAGCAAATCGAACCGCCTCGGAGCCAGAGCGGGGTATGCGGCGTGGTCAAACGGCAGGATTTCATGCACCAGGTCATTGCCTATAAGCAACTGGGCCGCGTACGGGGCCGTGAGCCAGGTGATGCGCGCGCCCGGGTGCGCGCGATGGATGGAGGGCAGCAGCGAGGTGGTGCGCAGCACATCGCCCAGGGCGCCGGTCTTGATTATCAGCACGCGCGCGCCCGCGGGTTTCGCATGCGGGCAGTCCTCGCACAACTGCCCGTAACGGCACGGCTTGTGCCCGATGTAATGTCTGCATCCCGTCTCGAATTTCATTCCGGTCTCTTTCCATAAAGCATCGAATTCGCTTGATACAAGTATAACAGCAGTCCGGGCCATGCGGCTCGCCCGGGCTTGGCGTTCATTATATCACGGCCGCCCGCCTCTGCCCCGCATGCTGGAATTGGCCGTTGTTTCTGCTATCATGTACCCAGCATATCGTGGAGCATATTTTTTGCAGCAAGGGCAATCCGGGGACATTTTTCTGACCGTGGTTTTTCCGGCGTACAACGAGGCGGACCGGCTGCCCGCGTCCCTGCGCAGAACCATATCGTATCTGCGGACCCGGGATTTCACCTGGGAGATCGTGGTGGCGGACGACGGGAGCACGGACACCACGGCCGAAGACGCGCTCACGGTTTTCGCGCAGGAAAACGCGCCAGGGCGCGTGGTGCGCCTTGGCCGGAACATGGGAAAAGGCGCGGCCGTGCGGCAAGGACTGCGCGCCGCGCATGGCCGCGTGGCCGCGTTTTCCGACGC
>JAGUYV010000159.1 GCA_020061125.1 bacterium
CCCTGCCGCCCTGCCCCGCCGGCGGCCGCCGCCGCCGAAAAACACATCGAAAATATCGTCCATGCCGCCGAATCCGAAATCGCTGAATCCGAACCCGCCGCCCGCGCCGCCGTTCTCCAGGCCCGCATGCCCGTACTGGTCGTAAATGCCGCGCTTGCGCTCGTCGGACAGCACGGAATAGGCTTCGCCCAGTTCCTTGAATCTGGATTCGGCCTCGGGGTCTCCGGGGTTGACATCGGGGTGAAGCTGGCGCGCCAGGCGGCGATAGGCCTTCTTAATCGTTGCGGCGTCGGCCCCGCGGCCCACGCCAAGCACATCGTAATAATCCCGTTTCTCCATGACAGTTGCTTAATGACTCCGTTGACAATCGTTTTTCAAGCCGTGCGCGGGCCTGTCAATCCAGGGACGCGCCGCTCAAGGCGCGGCTCAAGGACTCGGCCACATAGCGCACCAGGGACGAGAGCCGGGCGTAGTGCATGCGCCGCGGTCCGAGCAGGCCCACCGCGCCCGTGGTGCTGTCCCCGAACCGGAAGTGGCTCTTGATGATGCTGCACGCGCGCAGTTCTTCGAGGGAGTTTTCCACGCCAATGGTGATTTCCGGCAGGCGCTCGCTCGTGGGGATCCGGTAGATGGCCCGGCCCGCGTTGTGGTCTCGCATGGCCTCGAGCACGGGCCGGAGCGTGGCCGCATCCTGAAACTCGGGTTGCGCGATCATGGCCTCGGTCCCATCTACGAACACACGCTGGGACAGGGACAGGATCACCGTTTCGAAGAACGCCATGACCGCGTTGTACAGTTCCTGCTCCGACAGGCGGATTTCCGCGAACACGCTTTCGAGAAAAGGGCCGGACACGGCGTTGATGTGGCGGCCGTGCAGCCGTTCGTTGAGGCGCTGGGCGATGCGGTCCAGGGGCATGCGCCCGGCGTCGCCGCGCAGGGCCACCAGCCGGTTTTCCACCATGCCGTTGCTCAATACAACCAGAAGCAGCGCGCGGTGCGCGGACACGGGCGTGAGGTCCACGCGCTGGATCTCGCACCGCTCCATCTCGGGCACGGCCACGAACGCCAGGCATTCGCTCCACCCGCTCAACAACGCCGTGATGTCCGCCAGCAGCGCATCCAGGCGCATGTGCAGCACATCGAGCGTTTCCTGCACCATGCGGCCTTCGTCTTCGGCCAGGCGGTATTCGCCGATTAGGTAATCCACGAAAAAGCGGTAGCCCGCATCCGTGGGCACGCGGCCCGCGGAGGTGTGCGGCTGTTCGAGCAAGCCCTCGCGCTCCAGATCGCTCATGGTATTGCGGATGGACGCGCTGCTCAAGTTCAGTCCCTGCGCCAGCGCGCCGGACCCCACGGGCCGGTTCGTGCGCACGAACTGCTCAACCACATGCTTGAGCACAAGGATTTGCCGGTCTTTGCCTGCCATGCTCATGCCGCCTTTGCGCGGGAATCCATTAGAGTGCATTCCGCGCGGTTTTACTGCTCTATAAGAATATTCAAATGGCAGGGTGCTGACAACCGCGCGCGGGGAGCCATAGAAATGGAGCGTTCACTTGAGGGACGCGCGCGCGCGCAGGCGGCGCGAGACCGCGCCCGCCAGTGTTGCGGCCAGATACGCGGCCGCGGCCAGCACAATGATGGTGGCGCCCGCGGGCAGGTTGGGCGCATAACTCAACGCCAGCCCGCCCGTGGTGAACACCGCGCAAAGTATTGACGAAAGAATCATGATGCGGCTCATGGACCGCGCCATCTGCCCCGCCACGGCCACGGGCAGGGTGAGCAGCGCGATGACCAGCACGATGCCCACCACGCTTACCAGCAGCACCACGGTCAGCGCGGTGAGGCACAGCAGCAGCATGTACAGCGCGTCCACACGCAGCCCGCGAGTACGCGCGAATTCTTCATCAAAGCAGATGGCCGTGAACTGGTTGAACAAAAGCACGCCCAGGCCCACCACGAAAATATCAAGCGCAATCACCATCCACAGGTCCGCTGGCGTGACCATGAGGATGTTGCCGAAAAGATAGCTCATGAGATCCTGGCTGTACCCGGGCGTGCGCGCGATGAACAGCACGCCCGCGGCCATGCCCACGGCCCACAGGGCCCCGATTATGGTATCTTCGCGTTCGCGCGCGCGAAGACTTACGAACCCGATGATGAAGGCGGCGAGCAACGCCGCGAACACCGCGCCGTGCAGGGGCTGCAGCCAGGTCCAGCCATGCACCTGTATCAGATAGTTGGCGGCCCCCAGGCCACCGAGCACGCAGTGTGAGATGCCGCCCGCGATGTATCCGATGCGGCGCATGGTCACATATGTGCCCACCACGCCGCAGGCCACGCTCGCCAGCAGGCCCGTGGCCAGGGCGTACTGCATGAACTTGTAGTTGGCCACGGCGTCAAGGAATTCGCTCACCGGCAATCGCCTCCGGGGCAGGAGTCCTGGTGGCGCACCATGCGCATTCCCAGTCCGCAGAGCTGCCCGAGCGCCTCCGCGTCCACATCCGTGGTGTCGTGCATTTGCACATTTTTCTGAATGCACAGAACGCGTTTCACATACCGGGACACGAACCACAAATCATGGGACACCAGGATGACGGTCATACGCTCGTTCATGCGGCCCAGGAGATCATAGAGCTGCGCGGCGACTTCGGAATCCAGGCTGGCCGTAGGCTCGTCCAGAAGCAGGATGTCAGGTTCGGACACCAGGGCGCGGGCGATGAGCACGCGCTGGCGCTGACCGCCGGACAGGTCCGAGAATGGCCTGTTGCGCAGATCGGCGAGACCCACCTCGTCGAGCGCATCCAGGGCGGCCCTGCGGTCACGCGCGGAGAAAGGGCCGAGGCCCGCGCCGCGCCGCCCCAGCCGGCCCATGAGCGCCACATCCAGCACATGCACGGGAAAGCGCACATCCGCATAAATGTACTGGGGCACATAGCCCATTCGCGCGCGCGCTCGTTCCGGCGGGCTGCCGAACACGCGCACGGTTCCGGCAAGCGGATGAAGCAGCCCCAATATCAGCTTTAATATAGTAGTTTTACCGCTGCCGTTCGGCCCCACAATAGCCACGAATTCGCGCTCTTTGATGTCAATGCTCATGTTCCGCAATACGGGATCTCCATTGAACGCGAAGGTGACGCCGCTGATGCGGACCGCGGGTTCGCCGGGGGCAGGCGTTGTGTTTTTATGGCGCTCCATGCGTTCTCCCTGCGCGGGCGTCAGCGGCTGAATCCGCTCACGATTTCCCGCGCCATGATTTCCATGTTTGCGATGTAATCCTCGGCCAGACCATCCAGGGGAATGACCACGCCCCCGATTTCCCGCGCCACCCGGTCCGCGCTTTTTTTCGAGAACTGCGGCTGCACGAAGATGACACGCACGCCGTCTGCGCGCGCCTTGCGGATGAGCGCGTCCAGGGTGCGCGCCGCCGGTTCCTTGCCGCCGGTCTCCACGGCGATCTGCTCCAGGCCGTATGCATGCGCGAAATATCCAAACGCAGGGTGATACACATAGAACCGCTGGCCCTTGAACGGCTCGAACATGGCCGACAATTTTTGATCCAATGCGCGGAGATCCGCGATCAACGACTCTTTGTTTTTTTCGTAGGTTTCCCTGTTTTCAGGATCCAGGACGGACAGAACCGCGGCCGTGTTTTCCGCCATGGAGACAGCGTTGCGCGGCGACATCCAGATGTGGGGGTCGAGTTCCCCGTGCTCCTCGTGATGGCCATGTTCGTGATCATGCTCCACGGCATCGGCGCGATCCACGCCACGGCCCATGTCCTCGATCCGTAACGATCGGTTCTGCGCCGCCGCCTTTTTCGCGATTTGCCCCTCGAACGGAATGCCGATGGTGAAATACACGCTGGCGCGGCTCAAATCCGCGATTTGCCGGGGCGTTGGCGTGTAAGTGTGCGGGGACTGCCCCGGGGCGATGAGAATGCGCGTTTGCGCGCGGTCTCCGGCGATGCGATCCACGAAATATTTCTGCGGCGGAATGCTGACGAACACCAAGGGCGGCCCCTGCGGTTTTCCCCGGCCCGAGCAGGACGCCAGAAAACCGGGCGCGGTCAAAAGCGCCACGGTAATGATTATCTTTCTGAAATGCGTTTTCATTGCGGCTCCTCCTTGACTCGTGCGCTGCGCGTGCGGGCGGCGTGTCCGCAAACAAGATGCACCTCGTGGCATTTCGAGCATTCTTCGAGAAGGTGGTCGCGCATGAATTCCTTCCAGTGTTCTTTCTGGTGCGGGCTAAGCTGTCCTGTGCCGTTGCACACCGGGCAGGTGTTTTCGAGCGCCGAGAGCACGGCGCCGCGGATAAATTCGCTGCGGTTGGGCAGCCTGCTGATGGCGTCCGCGAGCGCGGCGTCCGCCTTGAATGTGATCACCTGGTGCTTGTTTTTGCTCATTCCGCCGTTCTCCGGACACGAATATTCCGCACAAGAAAATGAAGCGCCTGACAACATCGTATTACACTGTATTACTGCTGTCAACAGGGCTGCGGCGGTTCTGGTTCCCGATGCGATGGCGAGTTATTTTTTTTCTGCGAAGCGCGCGGCCAGATCTTTTGGATCCACGCTAAAGGCCGTGCGGGCGGGATGTTCGTGGCCGGGATCGCCGCCCCATGGGTCAATGTCGCGCTCCACATCCTTGCGCGTGAGAGGCACGGTCATCCACTGCTTTGCGGCAAACAATTCAGCCTGCTGAAAAGCGTGCGGCGAGCCTGGGAATACCTTTGCGTCAATCTGGCCATAAGGGGTGATCGCATAGGAGACAGGGTTGCGAGGGTCCATGACATGGGCGTGAATGAATGAGGAGCCGAAATCGCAAATCACGCGCCCCTTGAGTCCGTTGATTGCGCCATCGGCAAGCTCGCGGTCTCCAAAAGCTTCGTCAATTTGCTCATGCCCGCCTGGTTGCTCAAAAGCCCCCATTGCGGCCATGAACAGGGTCTGGATGCCAACGGTGCCGCCTGGAAGAGGGAGTCGGCGCCCCGCCAGGGTCATGAAATGCGCCTCGCCCCAGGGGATCTCGATTTTCCCGAAATTCGCCCGCAAATCCCGCGCCACGGCATCGAGTTCATCAAGATACAGGACCATCTCGCGGAGCGTGGGGGTATAATCCCTCGGAAACCATGGCAGGCCGGAGAAGCGGCGCAAAACAAACATCACGGTCATTCCGGGTTGATCCGCATCTGCGTGCGCGTTCCATTGCCGCAGGATTTTGTCCAGTTTTTTCACGTCATCGGGCAGTGGAATTTCCCCGAGATTTGACGCATGCGTTTTCCAGCCGCGCTCAATGGCCTGGATGAAAAGCTGGGAATCCCGAGACAGGGTGCTGAACGCCAGTTTCGTGCGCACATCCTCCATGCTTGTTATGGACCGCGAGCAAGTCAACTCGCGCATGAGCAGCCCGCGCGGAGACGAACTGACGGACTCCGGTGTAATATGGTAAGGAATGGATTCCGGCCGCTGGGGATTGGCTTCGCATCCTGCGGCGAACCAGGGGGCGTCGTTGGCGCTTCGCACCACGCCGCCAAGAGGATTCAGATGGTAGGGCAGTTGGAAATCCGGATCTCCCAGCCGCCACACGCCATGCAGCCAGTCGTTAAGCAATGTCCAGCCGGGCAGAGGCTTGCCCGTGTCGGGTTTGTGCAGGGGATTGATGTCTCCGTAACGCACGGGCACCCGGCCCGCCCAAATATATGAGATGTTCCCATACTCGTCTCCGAGCACAAAGTTGCGCATGGAAAACTTGGGCGACCGGTTCAGGTGATAATGTGCGTATACGGAATCGAGCCAGGGCGCTCGAAGCCGTTCGGAGATGTATTTCAGCGGCGCCATGGGGTCAATCACCGTGTCCATGGTTGAGACTTTGATGGCATAACCGTAGTCCGGCCTCTCCTTGCCCGGAGGGTAATTCCAGAGCCATCCATGCCGGGTGTAATATATCGTCAAGTCAAGGTCTTTCGAGCGCCTGATTTTGATGCGCACATTTTTGCGCTCCATGGCAACCCATTCGTTGCCCGCCAGGTACATGTCATTTTTTTCGGGATGGATTTTCTCCATGAACACATCGGCGGTATCGGGCTTGTTGCGTGTGAATGCGATGCCGGTGTGGGCGCCCCGGCCCGCGGCGAAGAAGGGGCCGACGAATCGGCCGAAAACGGTTTGTCCATTCACCTCAAGGTGCGCCAGAAACACGGGGCCGTCCCAGGGATCGTGCAAATCTCCATACACAATCGCGGCGCGTTCACGAACCAGCGACGGCCCGATGGCCATGGCGTTGGAACCGCCCCTGTTCCCAGTCAGAGAAGGAATTTTTCCCTGCGTCTGCTCTTCTTCCGGCGTCAGATTGCCAAACGCACCTTCGGCGTTCTTGTACAGATCCAGGGCCACGAGATCCTGCGGGGTAATAGGGCCGATGCCTCGGAGAATCTCGCCTCTGTCCACGCCGTCCAGAACGGGATACCTCTTGCTGAACGAATTGGTTTTTCCGGATTCTTGAATGAAATCATTAAATCCCGCGGCGTATGCGCAGAGCTGTGACTGGATTTCCTCGGGCAGTGAGAGCCACTGCGCTGCAAACTCGTGATAGCCCATAGCCCGGGAACGGATGTCGCTTTTCAGAAGCTCGGCATTTATTGGATCCGAAGCCAAGCCAGTGCCGAAAAACTCCGATAACCGGCCCTGGGCGCTTAAAATGTCCAGGGCGAATTCATACGCATTGTCTTGCGCCTGGGTCCAGCCCAGAGCGTACATGGCCGCTTCCTTACTGTCCGCGAAGATATGCGGAATCGCGTATTTGTCCCTGATGATCTCCGCCTTGTGCGGCGCGGCACCGCCTGTCCGTGAAATGCCGCTTAACAGCAAAAACACAATGAAAACCAGGCTTATGAGCCGCCGGGGGGCCATCTGGCGCATTCCGTGCCTCCGAATCTTGGGGACTGTCATAAAGGGGCGGTAATGCCGTAAAATACCGGAATCGCCGGGGATGTTCTCATTCGGGATTCCGGCCCGGCGCAGCTGCCGCGGAACACGCATGCCGTGGAACGCGCCTTGTAAATAAGGATACAACAAGTAAGGGAAAAAACAACAGGAATTTCACGGCGTAACAATCAATGGAATACACAGAAGAAGGCAGGGGCATACACCACGGAAACGCCTGCCAGATGAAAATAATTAGGACAACACAACGGACCGGGGTATACTGATCCGCAGAACGGGAAACGGAACCGCTTCATGCACGCACCGGACAGAAAACGGCTGAAACTCGATGGACTCGTACAGGTCTCCGAGCCGGTCTGGATCCGCGGCCATGGCGGGGAACTGGCCGCGCGCCTGCGCGGGGCGGACCTCGTTGCCAGCGATGTGGACGAATGCATGCTGCCGTTCATCGGCCAGGCCCGGGCCGGGCTGTATGTGCTGCGCCGCGTGCTGGGCAGCGCGGGCACGCCCGGCGAAATCCGCCTAGCAGCGCGCATGAGCGCACGCGCTGCATCCCTGCTCACACAAAAAACCTACCACAAAGTCACGGGCTGGGGCCAGAACTCGCGCCTCATCATGCAATTCGAGGATTTCGTCAAGGGCGCTCCCATGAAGTATTTCTCGTCCAGCGCGCGCAAACTGGTTCATCAGGGCCTGCCCGGCGTGGCTGAAACCGTGCGCGTTTTCAACAGCCAGGACATTCCGTTCGGCATGATCAGCCTGGGTGTGGACCTGGTCATCGAGCCATACCGCGAGCACCTCGAAACCAGGCACGGCGTGCGCGTGGCGTTCACCGACTGCACGCGCACCAGCCACAGCGACGGCCGGTTCCAGGGCTACGACCCCGAGCGCACTTTGAGCATGCCCGAGCACAAGGCCGCGCGCGTGCGCGCCCGGGTGCAGGAATACGGCGCGCAGCGCCCCCTGGTCATCGGACACGACCGCGACGACATGGGCATGTTCCGCGCCGCGCGCGACCTCGGCGGCCTGTGCATGGGCTTCAACCCCGTGCCCGACACCTACCCCCTGCTCGACATCGCCGTATTCGCAGACACCTGGCACGCCGTGGCCGACTACCTTGCCACGGTTTTCAAGCCAGCCCCCGCCGCCATCTGACACATATCCCATCCGCTTCCGGCCGACAGGCTCTTCTGTGCTTATGCCATGAAACGCAGTATCAAGGCGTGGCTACGCCATGAGGTTTTTTATAGTGGAAAGCAGGATTCGCGAGTCAATAGGTTTTTCGATGAAGGCATCTGGTGGAGAGGTCTGGCGGCCGCCGTTGCCGCCGGGGTTCATGGGGATGTAGTCGCCGGGGTTTGCGCCGGAGATGACCACCACGGGCAGGGCTGCGCAGGGTTCATGGCTGCGCAGCTCGCGATACACGCGCACTCCGGTTTTGTTGGGCATGAGCAGGTCCAGGGTGACCAGGTCCGGGCTTTCGTGGCGCACGAGTTCAAGTACGCGGTCCGGGCTGGTGGTGGAGACCACGGTGTAGCCGTTGTCTTCGAAGAGCATGGTGAGGAAAGCCACAGTGTCCGGCTCGTCGTCCACAATGAGGATTTTTTTGCGTGGCGCGGTCTGGGGCATGGGTTTGCCCGGGGCGCATTATATCAGCCCCGCGATTTCCTCCACATCAAGTTCGGGCGTGAGCGTGCCCGGGACCAAGGTTTTGGTGCGCGGGATGCGCACGGTGAACCGTGCGCCCTGCCCCGGTTCGGACTCCACGGAGATCGCGCCCCCGTGCTTGAGCACGATTTTATTGGACAGGAACAGCCCCAGGCCCGTGCCGCCGGTTCCCTTGGATGAAAAGAACAGGGTAAAGAGCTTTTCGCGGGTTTCGCGATCCATGCCGATGCCGTTGTCGCTGACCTCGAAGACCAGGAACCCGTCTTCCGCGCACACGCGCAGCGACACGGCGTGGCCGGATTTCTGTTTGTCCACGCGGCAGGCGTCCAGAGCGTTTTCGAGGATGTTGACGAGCACGGAGCGGATGGCTTTGGGGTCTGCTTCCAGAGCACCGATGTCTCCGGGACATTCGCAGGAGAAGGCTACCCCGTTGCGCGCGGCGCGGGCTTCCATGAGTTCGCGCAGTTCGGCCACAAGTTCGCAGGCGTTCATGATGGCCCAGTCCGGCTCGCGGTCCTTGGCGTAGTAAAGGATGTCGAGGACAAGGGAGCGGACTTTGCCGACATTGCGCTTGACCATGTCCCAGCCCGAGCGCACGCGCGCGGTGTCGCCAAGCTCCAGGCCCGAGTCCACGGCGTAGATGCCGCCGTCCAGTCCCATGAGCAGCCCCTTGACCCCGTGGGACAGGGAGCTGACGAGCAGGCCTATGGAGGTGAGTTGGGACTGGAGCTGGCGGATCTGGGTGATGTCCGTGGACATTTCCATAACTGCAGTGATGTTGCCCGCGCTGTCGCGCACCGGCGCCGTGTAGCAGACCACATTGATTTTTACGCCCTGCTTGGTGGTGACGACTTCCTCGGAGCGGCGCACCTGGCCGTCCTCGAAGGTTTCCGCAACGGGGCACGGGTAGCACTGCTCGTCGCGATGTTTGTAGACTTCGTAGCAGAAGCGGCCCTGCGGTTCGCCGAAGTGCTCGCGGAAAAGGCGATTGGTTTCGAGGAGCTTGAAGTCGCGGTCCTGGATGGTGATGAAGCAGGGTACTTCCTCAAAAAGCAGGCGGTATCGCTCGGTTTCCTCGCGGAGCCTGTCCTGGAGGAAAGCGACCTCGGAAATGTCCGTAGACATCTCTATGACATAGCGGATGCCGCCGTCTTTTTCCACCAGCGGCGCAAGGTGCATCATGTAACTGATGGGTTCGCCGTCGCGGTCCACGCCTGTTTCGCGGGTGACGCGCACCTGGCCGTCCTCGAAGGTCCGGGTTGCCTGGCAGGTGTCGCACGGCTCGGTGCGGTTCTTGTACACCTCGTAGCAGTAGCGGCCCTGCCAGGCCCCGAATGTCTCTTCGAGGTTTTCATTGGCCTCGACGATGCGGTAGTCCCGGTCTATCACCGAAATGCTTACCGGCACCTGGTGAAACAGTTCAGCCCGGATCCACCGTTTGAGATCGGTGTCGATCATGCGACGCCCCCGATTCTCGTTTTGGATTTCCACCACCCGGTTCCGGGTTTACACGATTTCGTCCCAGTCAATGAAGTTGGGTTTCACATCCACCATGGCGTTCACTATGAGCTCCACGAGGCCGCCGTAGGTGATGCCCGCGCCGTTCCACAGATCGTAGTTGGCGATGAGGTCGCGAATCTGGCCCTTGCAGTTGGAGCATGGGGCGCAGACATATTTCTTGGTTTCCGGCTCGATCTGGTCCTGGAACGCGCCCAGGATCTGTGAGACTTTCTTGCGGCCGGAGATTTTGTAGCGCCAGTCCGAGAAGTTGTGCCCGGAATGGATGGCGAAGCCGCTGCCGCCGCCGCAGCAGTAGTTGTTCACGCCGTGCGGGGTCATTTCGCGGAATTGCGGACAAATTTCGTGCAGCACCTCACGCTGGGGCATGACGATTCCCATGAGGCGCGTGAGGTTGCAGGGGTCGTGCAGGGTGACCGGGAAGTTGTTCCTGCTGGGATCGAGCTTAAGGGTTTTTGTTTTGACCAGATCGCGCAGCAGAGGGAAGCAGGATTCGCGCGGAATGTTGAGATCGCCCGTGAGCACGCGGTCGGCGATGACCATGAGCGCCTTGGTGGCGTGTCCGCATTCGCCGAGCACGATGCGCTTAACGCCGAGTTCCTTGGCCACGGCTGCATGCTTGAGCACCACGCGCGAGTATTGGAAATCGTCGTAGAACAGGCCGTAGTTGATGTTGTCGTAGGCCAGAGCCTCGGAGGACATGGTCCAGTCCAGGCCCGCGGCCGTGAAAATCGTGGTGAATGCGCCGATGTTTTCGGGCCATGCCATGATCTCGCCGGCATTGTGGATGAGCAGGATGTCCGCGCCCTTTTTGTCCCACACGGTCTTGAGGTTCATGCCGGTTTTTTCGCTCATGTCCTCGTCAATGAACTCAATGTTGTCCTTGACGATTTCGGGGTTCATGCCTGTGGAGGAACCGACCTTGAGCTGGAGCATGGAGCCGCGGTCGTGCAGTTCGCTGGTGTAGATGTTCAGTTCCTGGCTCATGAGCTTGCGGATTTCACGCGCCACCAGGGCGTTGTCCGCGCCGATGGGGCAGGTCTGCGCGCAGCGGCGGCACAGGTTGCAGCGGTAGGCCAGCTCGGCCAGGCGGCACACGGCGGTCCATGTGAGGGGAATGTCCCCGCCGCTCTTCCATTGCTTGTGATATTTGCCGCTGGGCTTGACATAGTCCTGATAGATGCGGCGCAGGGTTTCCGAGCGGTAGGTTGGGCGGTAGATTTCGTTTCTGCCGCTGGCCTCGTAGATGTGGCACGCCTCATTGCAGGTCTGGCACCGGGCGCAGTGCTCCATGGTGGCCACGAACGGTTGCAGGAAGCCCCAGTTGTTGTGCTTGTCGAACAGCTTTTCGAGTCCGTTCAGAAACCGGCGCACGAGCTGCTGCTCTTCCTGTTTGGACCCCGGCTTGGGGATGTTCAGAATGAGGGTGTCGTCCAGCGAGGCCTCATATTTTTCGCGTGCCTCGGGCTTGAGGGGCATCCAGTCCTTCTCGGGCCGGTTCAGGGGTTTGGGCAGGGGCATGAGATCCGCGGGATCCACATGGGCGAGCTGCCCGTTCTGCTTATGGATATCATTGAGGCTGATGCGTTTCTTTGTCTTGCCCATGATCAGGCGCCCTCCTTGAGGTTGGTGACATCCGTGGTGGCTACTTGCGCCCATGTCTTGGCTTCGCCCTTGGGGTTGATGTGGTCGGCGGACCAGGTCACGGGATAGTTGAGCACCTCGCCGATGCGCGCTTCGAAAGCACTGCCCGGCAGGTTGGGCGCATCATCCCAGCGGATGTTGTGATAGGTGAAATATTTGACGACAAAGTGCGCCATATGCGTGAGGGGGATATAGGCCACGGCCAGGGACGCGAGCAGGATGGCCATTGGCGCGAGCGCTCCCCCGGGAGTGTAGGCCAGGTCCAGGGTGAGCACGCTGGCGACCCATGTGCGCAGACCCGCGAATGACGGGTCCGCGATACCAACGGCGAGCAGCAGCGCGAACGAGCCGCCGAGGAATATCAGGTTGAACAGATCCGCGGGCTTGGTGTAATCCTTGAGATTTTCATCGAACAGCCGCCGGTGCAGAAGACCCGCCGCGCCAATGATGCCCAGAATCATGCCGAAGAACCCGGAAAGTATGGTCAGGTAATAAACAATGGCGCCGGCCGCACCGCCGCTGGCGCTCACGCTCATGCCCGCAATCTGCATGACCGCGCCCGCATTCAGCAGCACAAGGAAGCCGATCATGTTGTACATGCCGAAATGGAACGGGAAACTGCGGAACCACAGGGGTTTGTTATGATGCCACACCGCCGACAGGAACAGCATTTCCGGCAGCATGTGCTTGGCCTCGGACACCCTGTCCACGGTGCGGGGCTTTTTGTACCACTCGGTTTCCTCGAAGAACGAGCCGCCGTAGTGCGCCTTGTGCCCCTCGTGCGCCACGGGATACAGCTCCCAGCGCAGGTGCAGGGGCATGGACTTGTAGCGATGGAACTTCACGCCCACCGCGATGACGAACACGGCCAGGCACGCATAGGTGATGATGTGCAGCAGAATGCCCATTGTTTCCTCCTTAGCGGAATTGGTGTTTATTTAAATCTCGAACTGCAGAGATCCGGCAGGTCCAAATCCCCGGCGGCCACGAGCGCGCGGGCCGCCTGGCGTTCGCCGTACATTGCCACCACATCGGCCAGGGTCTGCTGGTGAAGGGCTTTCTTGATAAGCGCGTTGATTTCCGAATACAGGGGCCTGCACTCGCACATTTCCGAGTGCATGCACGCGTCCGGGTCCAGCACGCAGTCCACCACATTGATGGGGCCTATGGCGGCCTCGATGATCTCGCCTACGGATATGTCCTCGGGCGATTTGGCCAACACATAACCGCCTTTCTTGCCCGGAATGCCTCGGATGAGGCGGCTATTCTTGAGGGAAATGACGATTTGTTCGAGGTAGCGCTTGGAGATGCCCTGGCGGCCGGCCACATCCTTAAGGTGCAGAGGCTTGTCTTGCTCCTGGCCATGGCTCTGCGCGATGTCTATCATGAGTCTTAGGGCGTATCGCCCTCTGGTTGAAATTCTCATGGCATCCCTTCGTGGTCCGGCTAAACACTACTAATGCGATAAACTTTATTGGTTTAATAGTGGTATAATGATTCGCCCCGCGGTTGTCAACTGCCGGGTGAAAAAAATCACAAAAAAAACAGGGCCGTGTTTCCGGCGCGCATTTTCCGCCCATCATGGCGCGCCACCGGTTTTCATTAATGAATTGAAATCAATACATAATATGCGTTGCGCACACTCCGTCCCGCACACGCGGGCGCGAAAGACTCCGCAACACCGTTTCCGGCTCGTTCTGTTTGCGAAAAATTTCTCAAAAAAATGTTGACACGCGCGGCCCGCGGCAGTATAGTGGTATTGTGTTACCTGTTTTCCACAATGCGCCCCGCTCCGGGGCGCGGCGCGCGGCGCTTCCAGCCGCTCGCCTCATCACTCCGGGCCGCTCAATATGCGCCGCCCCACGGGACCAGACTCATGACCGCAGAACCCCTCCCCCATCGAACCGCAAGGACGGCTTTTGCCATGCCGTCTCCCAGAACCCTGGTGCAGGCGCTGTTCCTGCTCATTGTGTGCGGGATCGGCTACCGGTTCCATGTGTTCGTGGCGTCGCTGGCCGAACCTTCGTCCGTGGTGGCGCCGCGGCCCGCGGGCGTGGACGCGTTCTTGCCGATCAGTTCTCTCATGGGTCTGATTCACTGGATCCGCACGGGCGCGCCCAACACCGTGCACCCCGCCGGGCTTGTGCTGTTCATCCTGATTCTAGCCACGGCTCTGCTGGCCCGCCGAGGGTTCTGCTCATGGGTCTGCCCCATCGGAACGATTTCCGAGTTCCTGCACAAGGCCGGCAAACGGTTGCTCGGCACGAATCTCGATGTGCCCAAATGGATTGATTATCCGGCCAAGGGCCTCAAATACGCTCTTCTCGGATTCTTTCTGTATTTCATTCTGCCGCTTCCGGGGCAGGCGCTCGAGGCGTTTCTGAACGCGCCCTACAACAGGCTGGCGGATGTGAAGATGTACTTGTTCTTTTCAAACATTTCGCGCACGGCGCTGTTCGTGATTGCGGCGCTCGCGCTGCTGTCCGTGTTTATCAAGAATTTCTGGTGCCGGTACCTGTGCCCTTACGGAGCGCTGCTCGGCATTGCGGCGCTGTTCAGCCCGCTGGCGGTGCGCAGGAACAAGTCCGCGTGCCGCAACTGCGGCCGCTGCGCGCGCGCCTGCCC
>JAGUYV010000363.1 GCA_020061125.1 bacterium
CGTGACGGTGATTGCGCCGCGCGTGGGCCGCAGCAGCCCGCACAGCATTTTCAGCAGCGTGGTTTTACCGCTGCCGTTAGGCCCGGTCAGGCACACGATCTCACCGGAGTCCGCTTCCATGCTCAACCCGCGCAGCACTACGCGGCCCGCGTACCGTTTCGCTATGTTGTCCGCCTTGATGTGAAACATGCCTTCGCCCGCAGCTTGCCTTCTTTCTGCAATATTTCATTATTTTACACGCCGCGGGGCGCGCAGAAAAGGAAAAGGCAAAAGCAAAGGCAAAAGCAATGATAACCACGGAGGCCACGGAGGACACGGAGGGGGCAGAGGAAAAGATTGACGCAGAGAGCACAGGGGTTCGCAAAGGGCGCAGAGGAAAGGCTCCATGCTTGTATGAATTTCATAACATGTAGGGCGGCGTCGCCGAACGCCGCCGCCGCGAAGTGCAGAGGAAAGGCAGAGGCAAGTGCAAAAGCAATGATAACCACGGAGGCGACACAGGGACAAGGAGGGCGCGGCCATTGGCCGCGCTTAATCAAGCATTCTCCGTGTCTCCGTGATATCTCCGTGTTCTCCGTGATGAAACACGCCTTTCTCCGCGTCTCCGCGTCTCCGAGGTTTCCTTTGAAAGTATTGCCGCAGAGGCGCAGTTCGTGCGTGCCGCGGGCATCCCGGCACACCGGAAGACGGAAGACGGATCGTGATACTGCTCACAAACCGTTTGGTTTGTGGGGAATTGTGGCGATAATGTCTATAGGCGGGAATCCGCCGGGGATGTGACGACCATGAAAAACGGCGCTGACAACAAAGATGACTGGACGCGCGTAGTTGTTGCCGGAAACATAGACCATCAGAATTCGCAGGAATTTTCCGAGGAACTGCTGAACCGGATCAACTGCGGAGAGCGCCGGCTGCTGCTGGACCTGGGCCGGTGCGAATTCATATCCAGCAGCGGGCTTGGGGCCATTGCCGCGGCGCTCATGGTGGCGCGGTCCCGTGGCGGCGATATGGAAATTCTGAACGCATGCGCGAATGTGCGCAATTTGTTCAAGACAACCAAACTCAACACAATCATCAGAATTACGAAATCGCCGGAGTAGAGCGGTCCGCGGTTCAGGCTTTGCCGATGGATTCGAGGAAGGCCTTGAGCGCGGCCTGGCGTTCGGCGTTGATGGCGTCCCGCGCGTTTCGCAGTTCCTGGTCGAAGTGGGGCAGGTGCTGCTTGAGCGTCTGCTCTCCGTGCTGCTCGGCCAGTTCCCGGATGCGCCGCGAGAATTCTATTTCCAGTTCCGCGATCTTGGAATCGAATTCCTGATTGATGTCGCGCACTTGCTGTTTTTCGTCGTCGGAAAGCTGTTTGGGATCGTCCTTTGCCTCGATGTGGCTGGTTTTCTCCAGCGCGATCTCGAGTGCGGATTTCATGATCTGTTCTCCGCCGGTGCTGTCGTCAGCCATTGCTGATTCCTCCAGAGCGGCCCGCGGGGCCGGTTTGAGCTTCACACATTGTTTTCACACGATATTATACCGCGTTTGCGCCGCGTTCCTACTCCTGGCGCGAATCGCGCGGGACCCGGATGCCGGGAATGTGACGCCGCGGCCCGTTCTGCTATAATGGAATCAAATGACACGAAACGAGTTCATGACGGAATGATGAACACGCTGGCGATCGCCGTGGCGGCGGTGTTGTTTGCATCCGGGCTTTATGTCCGGTTTTCGCAATCGTGGAGCGGACTGTACCAGGCCAACATCATATTTCATCCGGCGTTCGGGCTTGCGGCCACGCTTTGGCTGATCGTGTTTTACATCGAGCACGCGCGCGAGCACACGGGCGATGCGCCCGTGCGGCGGGGCGCAGGGTCAAGGGCGCTGGTTGCGGGAACCCTGGCGCTGGGAGCGCTGTGCGCGTACTGGCCGCGGCCGTTTCTGGCCCTGGCGTGTGTGCTGTGCGCGTTCGGGTTCTGGTTCACCACGCGGCGCATGCTTGCCGGCCGCCTTGCGGGCGCGGTGAAAATCGCGGCCGCGGGCTGGCAGCTTGTGTATTTTCTGCTGCTGCTGAACTTGTTCACTGGCATGGCCCTGCTGCCTATGCAGAATGTGGCGCGCAGCGGGTATCTGTTTCTTCTGCACGAATGGGCCGGATATGCGGCCGTGGCCGCGTTTGCGTTCAGCCTGGCCGTTCCGTTCGCGGCGCGTGCGAGCGAGCCGGGCGGTGTGCGCCGATACTGGACGGCCGCACGCGCCGCAATCGTGGTTTCCGCGTTCTTCGCCGCGGGGCTGTTCGCTCTGGTTTCGCTCGAAGACCAGGTTCCGGGACCTGTTTACAACGCGTCCCTGTCCACGATTCCCATTGAAAAGCGCGCGCCCGAAGACAAGTTTCCCGCGCCGCTCCCTGCGGATGTTGCCGAGATGGCGCAAATGAGCCAGAGCTGCGCCGAGAACCCCGGCTGCCACCAGCAGGAAATGGAAGATTTTCTGATCAGCAATCACAATCTGTCCGTGCGCACGCCGTATTTCCAGAAAAACCTGCGCATGCTCAAAGAGGAAATCGGGGAAGAGAACCTGCTCATTTGCGCGGGCTGCCATTATCCGTACATGATGCTGTCCGGCAACCTCGATTACGAGTATTACAAAACCAACAACGGATTTTCCTGCGTGTATTGCCACCAGATCGGCAGCGTGCGCAAGCACGCCAGCGACAAGCGCATCACCTACCTTACGGTGGAGCCTCATGTGGCGCATCTCAAAATGTTCTATAACGCGGACGGGAATCCGCGCATCAGCAAATGGAACGAGCTGCTGGTGAAGCTCAACCCGACAGGGCACGGCCGCGTGTTCACCCGGCCCCTGTATTTCAAAGACGAGTATTGCCAGGTGTGCCATGAACTGCAGATCAAGACGCCGAAATTCGCGGGCCTTCAGCGCAACACCTGCATCCGCTGCCACATGCAGCCCCGCCGTCTGCTCGGTTTCGAAGGCGCCAAGATGAATCATTATTTCCCCGGCACCAACACCGCGGTGCCGCACACCCTGGGGCTGCACGAAGTGGTGGACATGGTCCAGGCCTGGGTGCGCGGGGACATTGATTCTTCAGCGCCGGACGCCAAGTTCTGGACTTTGCGCAAGAGCAGCGGAGAGCGGTCCGAACGCGCGGTCTGGCTGTTCATGAACATCGAGCCACAGTCCGCGCCGCGCCCGGGCGAGCGGTTCTCGTTCAATGTGATCACCACCAACACCGGCATTGATCACCAGTTCCCGTCCGCGCCCCTGGATCTCGTGGAAGCCTGGCTCCATGTCAGGGTTCTGGACGCCACGGGCAGCACCGTGTACGAACTCGGCGCCCTGGACGAGAATTTCAGGCTCGCGCCCGATTACCCGGAGCAGCACCGCCTTGGCGGTTACATGCTCGACAGCCAGAACCATTTGCTTATTCAAAATCGCGTGTGGGACATTCAGAAGAAAATCATTCTGCGCAACATCATGCCCTACGAATCCGTCAAGGATCGCATCGAATTCACCCTGCCCGAAAACGCGCGAGGCCCTCTGCGCGTGACCGCAAGCTGGATGTACCGGAAACTGAACCAGGACTTCGTGGACTGGGGTCTTGAGGACACGGACATGGGCGATCTTCCCAAAACCGCGCCCGCAACCGTGGTGGGAGATGTGACCGCCACTCTGAAAATGGACTCGGGCAAAACGCCGCATGCCATGCCTGGCGGCAACTGATCAGCTTTCCCCGCAACCGGAATTTTCGACAACCGCATCGCGGATGAAATCGCACACGATTTTTCCCGCGCGCAATTCTTCGCCGATATAAAAATGATCCACTCCTTGCAGGAGCCTGAACCTGTGATTTTCGCGCGTGAGCAGCATGGCGAGGCGTGCGTGTTCGCAGAAATTGTCCGAGTCGCCGGCAATCACGAGCAGGGGTTTTTCACAATCGGCCAGAAAGGAAAAATCGGCCATGACCGTGGGGGGCGCGATGCCCGCCATGGCGGCCACGCGCGCGTTGTCTGCGGCAACAGGCAGGCCCACGGCCGCGCCGAACGAGTACCCGGCCACGATGATCGGAGCGCCGGGATCCGTGTCGGATATGAGCGCAATGGCCGCGCGCACATCGTCCCGCTCACCCGCGCCGTTGTCGAACGCGCCCGTGCTCCGGCCCGTGCCGCGGAAGTTGAATCGCAGGGTGGTGAATCCCGCGTCCGCGCATTCCTGCTCCACGCCGAGCACAACATTGTTGTTCATGTTGCCGCCGAACTGCGGGTGCGGATGCAGAATCACGACCGCGGGCGCACCGGGCGCGGCGCGGCGCAGCACCCCGTGCAGCCGCACATTCCCCGATTCAAAAAACACATCTTGCATGATGCGGCTCCCGATTGTCATGATGCATGAAGGTGAATGATCCTAATACGCGCGGCAGTCAGCCGCCAAGGCGCTCGCGCAGCAGCCTGTTCAGCATCTGCGGGTTGCCCTTGCCTTTGGTCAGCTTCATGGCCTGTCCCACCAGGAAGCCGATGGCCTTGTCTTTTCCGTCGCGCACATCCTGGGCCGGGCCGGGGTTGTCCGCGATCACTTTGTCCACCACCGCGGCCAGCTCGCGCTCGTCCGACACCTGAACCAGGTTCTTTTCCTTGATGATCTGGCCTGCGGTGCGGCCGGTTTCGAACATCTCGCGGAACACATCCTTGGCGATGCGGCCGCTGATGGCGCCCGAGTCAAGTGCTGCCAGAAGTTCGCCCATGTTTTCCGCGGGTACCTTGCAGTCCTCGATGTCCGCGCCGGTTTCGTTCAGCAGGCCCATGAGTTCGGTCATGATCCAGTTGCTGGCCGTTTTCGGGCTTTTGACTCCGGCGGCCACGGTTTCGAAATAATCCGCGAACGCTTTGCCCGCTGTGAGCACTTCGGCGTCGTACTCGGGCAGGCTGTATTGCTCCATGAAGCGCTTGAGGCGCGCGTCCGGCAGCTCGGGAATGGTCTGCCGAATCGCGTCAACCCAATCGGGGGTCAAGTCGAGGGGCATGAGGTCCGGGTCCGGGAAGTAGCGGTAGTCGTGCGCCTTTTCTTTGACGCGCATGGAGAAAGTGAGCTGCTGGGCTTCGTTCCAGCCGCGGGTTTCCTGGATCACGCGGCCGCCGTCCTCGATGACATGCTGTTGGCGGCGCACTTCGTAGGCGATGCCCTTTTGCACGGTCTTGAACGAGTTGAGGTTTTTGAGTTCGGTTTTGGTGCCGAACTCGGTCTGGCCTACGGGGCGGATGGAAATGTTCGGTTCGCAGCGCATCTGGCCTTTTTCCATGTTGGCGCGGCTCACGCCGATGTATTGGAGGATGGCGCGCAGGCGCATGAGATACGCGGCTGCGGTGTCGCTGTCGTGGATGTCGGCTTCGGTCACGATCTCCATGAGGGGCGTGCCCACGCGGTTGTAATCAATGAGGCTGCGGCCGCTGGGGTCGTGGATGAGCTTGCCGGTGTCTTCTTCGAGGTGCACGCGGTTGATGCGCACGCGCTTGACCTCTCCGTTCACGGGCACATCCAGGTATCCGTTCAGACCGATGGGCAGCTCGTACTGCGAAATCTGGTACGCCTTTGGCAGGTCGGGATAGTAATAGTTTTTGCGGGCGAAGCGGCTGGCGCGCGGCACTTCGCAGTTCAGGGCCAGAGCCGTGCGGATCACGAACTCGATCGCCTTTTTGTTGGCCACGGGCAGGCTTCCGGGCAGGCCCAGGCACACCGGGCATGTGTTGCTGTTCGGCTCCGCCGCAAAGCTCGTGCCGCACGCGCAGAACATCTTGCTCTCGGTGTCGAGCTGCGCGTGCACTTCAATTCCGATGACCGGTTCGTATTGCATTTATGGATACCCTGCCTCGTTATTAGTGTCAGCCGCCGTAGTTCAGAACCGGACGGCCCGCGGCCTGCTCGTAAGAGAACGCGGCTTTGAGAATGTCCGGCTCGCCGAAGGGTTTGCCGATGAACTGAAGACCCACGGGCAGCCCGTCCGAAAGCCCGCACGGCACGGACATGCCGGGCAGCCCGGCCAGGTTCACGGACACGGTGCACAGGTCGTTCAGGTACATGGCTATGGGGTCGTCCACGAGTTCGCCGAGCTTGAACGGCGTGCCGGGCGTGGACGGGGACACCAGAATGTCGCACTGCTCGAAGGCGCGGTTGAAGTCCCGCACCACAAGGGTGCGCACTTTGAGCGCGCGCAGATAGTAGGCGTCGTAGTACCCGGCGCTCAAGGCGTAAGTGCCGAGCATGATGCGGCGTTTGACTTCGTCGCCGAATCCCTGCCGCCGGGTTTTGCCGTACATGGCGATGATGTCCTCGGCGTCCGCGGCGCGCATGCCGTACTGCACGCCGTCGTATCGCGCCAGGTTGGAGCTGGCCTCGGCCGGGGCGATCAGATAATACACCGGGATGCAGTACGGCACATTGGGCAGAGACACGCTTACGATTTTAGCGCCGTTGCTTTCAAGCACCTTAATGGCCTGGGTCACGCTGTCTTTGACTCCCGGCGTGATGCCTTCGCCCATGAGTTCCTCGATCACGCCCACGGTCATGCCCTTGAGTTCCGGTTTCAGAAATGCGGTGTAGTCCGCGGGATACTCGCGCTTGATGGAGGTGGAGTCCATGGGATCGTGTCCGCAGATCACATTGCACAGCAGGGCCGTGTCCGTGACATCTTTTGTGAGCGGGCCGATTTGATCCAGGGACGAAGCGAAGGCCACGAGGCCGTAGCGCGAGACCGCGCCGTAGGTGGGCTTGAGGCCGGAGATGCCGCAGAAGGACGCGGGCTGGCGGATGGAGCCGCCTGTGTCGGAGCCGAGGGCGATGAACCCCTGGTCCGCGGCCATGGCCGCGGC
>JAGUYV010000001.1 GCA_020061125.1 bacterium
CCAGCGCCGCTCTGGTCTCGGGCGCGGGCACGGACACCGCCTGGTTCGCCATCGAGGTGCTGCTGACCGACAATGCGGGCAACACCGGAACCGTGGTTTCCGCCACCAGCAAGATTCCCGCGGACAACATCCCCCCGGCGCTCGCGGAAAACAAAATCAGCTTCAGCATCAGCACGGACCTTGGCGCGGCAGGCTTCGCGGGCGTGCTGGATGTCGTTGATGTATTCGTGGACACCAACGGGGCAGGGGACACCCTTGGGAACATCGCGTTCACCGGCGCAGCGGCCGGCGATGTGCTGTACGACCTGGCCACGGCCACGATTCACGGGTTTGTGGATGACGGCACGGGCGCGGACACAACCAACGCCGACGCCATCTTTTCCGCGCAGTTCGGCGTGGCCAGCGCGGCCGCCGTCGCGGGAACCGGCACGGACACCGCGTCCTTCCCCATTGAAGTCACATTCCTGGACGATGCGGGCAACACCGGTTCAACCATTTCCATTACGAATTTAATCAATGCGGACAATATCCTGCCCATCATCGCGGCCGGAGACATCACGCGCAGCATCAGCACGGATCTCGGAACGGCCAATGTCGCGGGCATTTCCGATGTTGTGGATGTGTTTGTGGACACCACGGCCGCAGCCGACACCATTGGCAGCGTGACATTCACCAGCGCTGATGTCGGCGATGTGCTGTACGACCTGGCCACTGGCATGCTTGTCGCATTCAATGACAGCAACACCGCGCCGGACGCCGCACCCGCGGACAATGTCTGGAGCGGCCGGTTCAGTGTGGCCGCCGCAGCCTCGGTCACAGGCCCGGGTGTGGACACAACCACTTTTCCGCTCGAAGTTGTTGTCACCGACAATGCGGGCAACGCGTACACGGCCACGGCCACCGCGGTTCTGGACGCGGACAACATTCCGCCGCAGTTCGCTGAAACCGCCATCAATTATTCGATTAGCACGGACCTTGGCTCGGCCGGGGTGGCGGGCATTCTCGATGTGGTGGATGTGTTCGTGAACACCGGCGCGAGCGACATCGCGAGCGTGGCCTTCACGGGCGTGGATGTGGGCGATGTGCTGTACGACCTGGCCACGGCCACGATTCACGGATTTGTGGATGACGGCACGGGCGCGGACGCCGCGGGCGGCGATTTGACCTGGAGCGCGCAGTTCGGCGTGGCCAGTGCGGCCGCAGTCTCGGGCGCGGGCACGGACACGGCGTCGTTCCCCATTGAGGTTGTGGCTCTGGACGACGCGGGCAACAGCTTCACGGCCACATCCGCAACCAATGTGCTGAATGTTGACAATATTCCGATCAGCATTGTGGACGCCACGGAATACGACACCGACGGCGACGGCAACATAGATGAAATCCTCGTGGAATTCAGCACCGCCATCGCGGACTCCACAATCGCCGCGGCCGACGCCGCACAGTTCACACTCGGCGGTGCGGCCTGCATCAATGTGGATTCGGTCACCGACGGAGCGGGCGCGGCAAGCGCCAATCCCGGGGATCCGGATGCGGCCAACGACCAGTTCATCACTGTGTTCACCGACGATTCCACAGTGCAGGGCACGGGACTGAAAGAAGTCATTTTCACCGAGGCGGCCGGAAAATTCCTTGACGATGCAGGCAATCCGGTCCCCACCGCGTCCCCGGTTCCGGTGATTGACGCGGCGGCCCCGGTGATTTTGTCCATGGGCACCATGGACGACAATGTCAACGGCATCGTGGACATGTACAAAGCCACGATTTCCGAGCCGGTCACGGATGCTTCCTTCAACAATGGTGTGGACAGTGATTCCGCGTTCACGCTGTCCGGTTCCTTGAGCGCTCCCACGCTCGAAGCGGACACGGCCAACGACAGCGTGATTTATATCGGCATCACCGAAGCCGCGGCCAACACCGGCACCGTGGGCGATTACACCGCGGGAGCGGGCCTCATCAACGACACGGCTACCGCGCCTGTGGCCATGGCCGCGGTTCTGTCCGGGACTGTGGTCGAAGCGGATACCGCGTCCCCGACAATCACCTCCGCCGCGCTGGGCAATGGCAACGGCGTGGTCACGGTCACCTTCAGCGAAGCCGCAACATCCACCGGCGTGACGCGCGCCGACATCAACACCGCAGGCACAGCTGCGAAATTCGGCACAACGGATCCCGCAGTGGTTCAGGCGGCAAACAGCACCACCATGACATTTACTCTCACAACCTCCAACACGGACGCCGCATTGTTCCTTGGCACGGATGTGTTCAATTTCTCCGGCAACGAGGCCAAGGTCGTGGACGGCGCGGGCCGCACCCTCGCCACCAAAGCCGGACAGCCCACCATGGATCTGTCCGCGGACATCACACCCCCGGATTTCCTTGCAGCAACCCTCATCGCAGCCAACCAGATCCAGGTGACCTTCTCCGAGCCTGTGGATTTGAGCACGGCGATCGCGGGCGATTTCCTGATCATGAACAATGCCGTGCCCATCAGCGTCAGTTCCATATCCAGCCTGGACGCCGCGGCAACCCTTACGCTCCAGACCGCCTGGAATCCGGATCAGCTCTATCCCATCACCGTGGAGATGATCGCCACGGGCGCCATCAGCGATCTCGCGGGCAATGTGCTGGATGAAACCAATGACACGCCCGCCACGGTCGCCGATCAGGTCGCGCCTTCCATCACCGCACGAGAAACCGCGGACCTGGACGGCGACGGATATCTCGACGCCATTCGCATTACTTTCAATGAGAACATCAAGGACTCCACGGTCACGGCGACCGATTTCGATGTACAGACCGTGGCAGGCGAGGCCTTTGTTTTCAACACAAATGGCGATACGGCCGACAATGAGGTCATTTACATCACCTTTACTCCCGCCGCAACCTGGACAACCGGGGATACGCCCACTCTGCAATACACCCAGGGCACGCTGGAGGACATGAGCGGCAATCTGCTGGCCAGCAACGGTCCCACAGCCGCCACGGACAAGGCCAGCCCCACTGTAAGATTCATCTCGACCTATGACGCGAACGGCGACGGCTCCATAGACATGATGAAGGTGACCTTGAGCGAAGCGGTCACCGACGCCGGGTTCGACAACACCAAATGGACGGTGAGCGACACCTCGGCCATAGCCGCCGCGCTGCAAACCCCTGCGGGCGATGTGGCCAACGATAATGTCATTTACATCGGAATCACGCCAAATGTAACCGGCGACACCGATCTGCTGGTGCAGTTGTATGACACAACGGTCACCAATGGCGCGTTGCAGGATGCGAATGCAAACAAAATTAAGGACCTTGCCAGCGGGGGCATAGTCGAGACTGACGGCGCGCCGCCCGCGCTGCTGCAGACCACGGCGCTAGACACGGACAACGACGGGTACCTGAATTCCGTGGCGCTGGGATTCAGCGAAGCCATCACCGGGACCAACGAGCTTGGGGACTGGTCGTTGACGGACGCGGACACGAGCACGAACCTGTTGAGCGGACTTCTCAATGGGAATGTGGCGCTTGCCGGAGCCACGGCGACGATCTCGCTTGCGGACAACACAGGCACCACGGGACCGCCGAGCTTCACCTACAGCCAGGCCGGAGGGGACAACATCCAGGACGCAGCGGGCAACGCCATGCTCGCCATCGGGTCCACGGCCATAGCGGACAACGCGGCGCCTGTGGTGATGGCGGCGTATTCGTCGCTGCCGATCTCCGGCGGGCGGCTGCAGAACGGCACGGTGCTGACGATCACATTCAGCGAG
>JAGUYV010000080.1 GCA_020061125.1 bacterium
ATCTTGTCCTGCTCGCCGGGGCGGATCACTTCGAACTTGACGTAGGTGTTGTAGGAAACCTGGGCGCCGCTCTTCTGCTCCATGCAGTCCTGGATCACGCCGACCAGTGAGACCTGGCCCTCGTCCTTTGGCAAAGTGAGCGTGAGCTCGATATAATTTCCGGGCTTGAGCTGCTGCACCGTGTGGATGGTGCAGTCCTCGGAACTCAAGGAAATGGTTTCGCCCTTTTTGGTGTCGGAGATGGGTGTGACAGGGTCGCGCATCACGCGGTAGGTGAGAGGCACGGAGACCTTGATGCCAGCGCCCGCGCTGGGCCGCTTGTGAATCTGCTCATCGGCCGGGCGGTTGATCTGCACCTGGGGCGGCTGTCCGGGCACGATGGCGTCAATCTCGGTGCTGAATATCAGCACGCCGTCGTCCACCTGAATGGTGACTTCCGCGGGCTGCCCCTTCTTGATGGCCGTGCTGGACTGCTGCGACGCGGGCATCGGGAAATAAATGGCGGTGTCGTTCTTGCGCACAATGATGCTTCCGAAATTGTACACCTTCTTGAGCACCTCAATGCTCAACTCGACCCGCTGCTTGATATGCACATCGTTCCAGTGCGACATGTCCGGAACCCCCTTGTTTTTTCAGACTGTGAAAAGATGCGATAAGGCTAAAATGATATACAAAAGATAACAATTGGGCCATCAAAAGTCAAGTTGACCGACGCCCGCTGCCCGCGCTCCCGGCCCGCTCCCGCGGGTCCGCCGCGGACAGAGTCACATAAGGAGGATTTTGTTCGATGAGCAATGAAGTTCGTTCCCTGGGGATGATTTCCCCCAAAGGCACCGGGAAAACCTCCCTGGTGGAAGCCATTCTGTTCAATGCAAAAATCATCAAGCGCCTGGGCAGGGTCGAGGACGGCAACACCGCCTCGGACTTCGACCCCGAGGAAATCGAGCGCCGCATGACCCTGTTCCCGGCCGTGAACACCTTCACCGCCGGCAAGACGCGCGTTCACCTTCTGGACACCGCGGGATACCCCGACTTTCTGCCAGAGACCCGCGCCGTGGCCCGCGCCGTGGACAATGCGGTCATGCTCATCAACGCCGCGGACGGCGTCAAGAGCCAGGCCGCCAAGTTCTGGGCGCTGTTCGACGACCTCCAGATGTCCCGCAGCATCTTCGTGAATTTCATGGACAAGGAGCTTGCCAACTTCGGCGCGGTCCTGGACCAGTTGCGCAAAGCGTTCGAGGGCGCTCTGTTCGTGCCCATCACCGTGCCCATGATCAAGGACAAGAAACTCGTTGGCGTCATTGATCTGGTCGGTGGCAAGGCCTATGCATGCGAGGCCGACGGCAGCGGCAAATTCACGGAAAGCGATATCCCGGACGATTTCGCGGACCTGGCCGAGGAGTTCAAAGAAAAGCTCGTCGAGGCCGTGGCCGAGATGGACGACGCGCTCACCGAGAAATATCTGGAGAGCGGCGAGTTGAGCGAACAGGAAGTGACCCAGGGCCTGCTCAAGGGTGTTGCCGAAGCCCGGCTCACCCCCGTGTACGCAGGATCCGCAACCCTCAATGTGGGCGTGGCCCAGTTCATGAACCGGTTCCTGTCCCTGTCAGCGGCCCCGGGCCAGCGCCCGGAGATCGCATGCAAGGACAAGGACGGAAACGAAGTCGTGCGCAAGCCGGATCCCGCGCAGCCCTTCTCCGCTTTCGTGTTCAAAACCCTGGTGGACCAGTACGCGGGCAAAATCAGCCTGTTCCGCATCGTGAGCGGCAAGCTCACACCGGACTCCCAGTTGCTCGACACCACCCAGGATCGCAAGGTCAAGGTACAGCAGCTCTTCACGGTTTTCGGCAAGAGACAGGAGTCCGCGGACCAGCTCGTGGCCGGCGACATCGGCGCCATTGTCAAGGTGGATGAGTTCCAGACCGGCGACACCATCTGCGATATGGCCAACCCCGTGGTTCTGCCCCCGCTCAAGTTCCCCGACCCCGTGCTGTCCCTGGCCATCAAGCCCAAGGAGCGCGGCGATGAAGACAAGCTGTCCCTGGGCCTCACGCGCCTGGTGGAAGAAGACCCCATGCTCAAGGTCAGCCGCGAGGAGCAGACCCAGGAGCTTATGATTTCCGGCACCGGCCAGATCCACCTGGACTGCGTGGTCAGCCGCCTCAAGAAACGCTTCGCCGTGGAAGTGGAAGTGTCCACCCCCGAAGTTCCGTACCGCGAAACCATCACCAAAAAGGTGCAGGTGCAGGGACGCCACAAGAAGCAGTCCGGCGGCCGCGGGCAGTTCGGCGATGTGTGGCTCGAGCTTGAGCCTCTGCCCTCGGGCAGCGGTTTCGTGTTCGAGAACAAAATCTTCGGCGGTTCCGTGCCGAAGAACTACATCCCGGCCGTGGAAAAGGGCGTGGTCGAGCGCATGGGCCGCGGCTGCATCGCGGGCTATCCCATGGTGGACATCAAGGTCACCATCTTCGACGGCTCGTACCACACCGTGGACTCGTCCGACATGGCGTTCCGCATCGCCGGCTCCCTGGCCCTGCAAAAGGGCACGGACCTGGCAGGCCCGGTTCTGCTCGAACCCCACATGTCCGTCGAGGTGGAGTGTCCAGATGAGTGCATGGGTGATATAATAGGGGACGTCAATGGCCGCCGCGGCAAGGTCAGCACCATGGAGCAGGGCCTGGGCGTGAAGATTGTGAAAGCCACCGTGCCCCTGTCCGAAATGCTGCGCTACGCTCCGGACCTGGATTCCATGACCAGCGGCCGCGGCACCTATACCATGGAACTGTCGCATTACGAAGAAGTGCCCAAAAAGATCGCGCAGGAAATCATCGAGGCCTACCAGAAGCGCAAAGCCGAGGAAGAGGAATCGTGACATGACGCGAATTCGCGCGCACCTTGGAGCCGTTGCGGCGGCCCTGCTGCTGGCCCTGGCGCTGGCCGCTCCCGCCGCCGCGCAGACCTCCATCGAAAGCCGCAAGGGCTACACCGGCCCGCCCGCCGGGCCTTACCAGCTCGGCGGGCTGTCCTTCACTTCCGAGCCGGACCTGGATGTGCTGCGCATGCATCTGCCCACGGGCGTGACCCCGCATGTGTTCCGCCACGCCATCCCCCAGCGCGTGGTTTTGCGCTTCGACAACACAAAGCCGCTCGACAGCCTCACCTCCCTGGTGCAGGGCAAGCACGGCGACTGCGTGGAAAAATTCGAGGTGCATCCTCTGCGCAACTACGCCGTGGGCATCGGCGACATGGCCGGCGTGCGCACCTTCTCTGAGTTCAGCACCCTGGTCGTGGCCTATGTGCCCAGCGAC
>JAGUYV010000214.1 GCA_020061125.1 bacterium
CGCCCCCGCCGCCTCCGCAACCGGACGCCAGCGGCAGCACGGCCAGTGCCGCCAGCAGCAGAATCAGCATCGCGTGTTGTGTCCGGCTCGTTTTCATGCCCGGTCCTTATTGATGAAAATAGCACTCCAGGAACGACTCCACGGCCGCGTCGTCCACCAGATCTTTTTTCCGCATGTCGAGGCACTTGTCCAGATAGCGCCGGTCACAGGGCGGCAGCCCGTCGAACAGCACGCCGTCCTCGGACGCCACGATGAACTGGTCCGTGGCCTGGTTTACATCCACGCCGCGCAGCGCGGTGCCGAACCCGAAAGTGTCGAGAATCGAATATGTGGCGCCGTTGGGCGGGGCGTCGTGCCGGAACCATGTCACGGAGTGATCCACTTTGTCCGTGACGAAAATCGAATGCGTGAGGGGATTGACCACGATGCCCCAGGGGTCGGAGCCTGCGGTGAAGGTGGTCTGGACGGCGCCGGGATCGGTGTTGGCGTTGATGACGGTCACCACGCTGCTGTTTTCGTTGATGACATAAACCTTGTTCGTGGTTTTGCTCGCGGTCATTTCGCCGGGTTCGAAATTCAGAAAGATGTTGCTCATGGCACGGAGCGTGTCCTCGCGGATCACGGTGATGTTTTTGCTGCCCTTGTTGCCTACATATACGCGGCCACGGGTTTCGTTCACGGCCAGAGTCCAGGGCCAGGAACCGGCGCTGATGGTGGCGATCACCCGGTGGTATGACCCCGAAGCCGGGTTCGCGTCAATCACGCTCACGGAGTTGCTTTTGGAGTTGGCCACATAGAGCCGTTTCGTGGGGCTGGAATACACGATGCCTTTGGGCGAATCGCCCACGGCGATGCTCATAATGGCACGGCCCTGCGCGATGTCGTAGACCTTGACCGCGCGGTTGTTGCCAAGGGTGTAATACACCATGTTTGTGGCGGGAATTACCACAATGTCGTAGGGGTAATCGTTGTTGTCAATCACGGCGACGCCGCTCGAGCTGCCTTCCCAGACGCGGCCCGAGCCGAAGTCGTCGGTCATGTAGGTTTTGCCCGTTAGCGGGTTGTACGAAACATTCAGGATGGGGCGGCCAATGAAATAGTAATCGCCGGATCCGCCCGGAATGCCCGCGCACGACAGGCTCCAGGCGCGCTGCGCCGCAATAAGAAGGATAATTACGGCAAGTGTGCACACTCGTTTTGCGTTCATACAACCTCTCTAATTTGTCTTAATACCCAATATCCAAACATTGAAACATATTTTTATTTATTGTAATGCGGAAAAATTATTATGCTGCCGGATTCCGGCAAGCGCCGCTTCGCCGGTCCCGGCACAAAGCCGGACCCGTGCATGAATTCCCGCATGATAAAAAATAGCGAACATTTTGGAGAAATTGCGTTTGGTTATTGGTGCGTTTCAGCGTATTGCCGTTTTGCCGGCAGCGTGTTCAGGGGTGAAAATCACGCGGCGCCGAGTTCGGCGCGCACGGTGGCGATGATCTCGTCGGTGAGTTTTTCGGCCAGGGATTCGTCCCATGTTTCCACCATCACGCGCACTTTGGGTTCGGTGCCCGAGGGCCGCACCAGCACGCGGCCGTTCTGCCCGAGCTTCTTTTCCACGGCTTTGACTTTGGCGGCGATGGCTTTGTTTTCGAAGAACGCTTCCTTGTCCGGCACGCGCACATTTTTGAGGAACTGGGCGGATCGTTCCAGAGCCGTGAGTTCGCTGAAGGGCCTGCCGCTGTCCGAAACGATTTTCAGCACCTGGGCGGCGGTGATCAGCCCGTCGCCGGTGGTGGCCAGGCGGCGGAAGATGATGTGGCCCGACTGCTCGCCGCCCAGGTCGTAATCGTGCGCAAGCATCTCGCGCAGCACATATTTGTCGCCCACGGGCGTGCGCAGCATGGCGATGCCCTCGGCGGCCAGGGTCCTCTCCAGGCCCATGTTGCTCATGACCGTGGACACCAGGGTGTTGTCTTTGAGCTGGTTTTGCCGTTTCATGGCGCGGGCGCACAGGAGCATGATCTGGTCCCCGTCCACGACCTGACCCAGTTCATTCACGAAAATGCAGCGGTCCGCGTCGCCGTCGAACGCGAAGCCCAGGGCCGCGCCTGATTCCATCACTTTTTTCTGAAGCTGCTGGGGCCGGGTGGAGCCGCACTCCACATTGATTTTGTGCCCGTCCTCGTCGCTGTGGATGAAAATGACCTCGGGGGCGCGCTCCTTGAAAATCTTTTTGGCCAGGCGCGACGCCGCGCCGTTGGCGCAGTCCGCCACGATGGGTTTGTCGAGGTATGCGCCGCGCAGCATGTGGCGCACATGGGCCAGGTACATGTTCACCTGCGCGGCTTTGTCCAGGATGTTGCCCACATTGTCGCCCGTGGGCAGGGGGATATCTTTGCCCTTTGCGGCCATGAGCTTCTCGATGTCTTTCTCCGCGTCTTCGTCCAGCTTGAGGCCCTGGCTGGAGAAGACCTTGAGGCCGTTGTCCTCGACGGGGTTGTGGGACGCGGAGATCATGATGCCGCAGTCACAGTTGAGGGTTTTTGTGAGGAAGGCGAGGGTGGGGGTCGGGGCCACGCCGATGCGCCAGGCGTCGGCGCCGGCCGAGCAGATGCCGGCCATGAGCGCGGCTTCGAGCATGTCGCCGCTCACGCGGGTGTCCTTGCCGATCAGCACCCGTTTCATGGCGCCGCGGCCCGAGCACATGCGCGCGGCCACGCACTTGCCCACAAGCATGGTGGTTTCTGTGGTCAGCTCCACATTCGCGGCTCCGCGGATCCCGTCGGTGCCGAATGCGATCATTCGCTGTTTGCCTGCCATGTATGGGGAATCCTCATTTCTTTTTCAATGTGACTGTGATGGGCGATTCGTCGTATTCCAGTTCCAGATCGCCCCGCGCGCCCCTGACCGACAGCTCGGGCTTGACGCTGTGACGGCCCTCATTTTTGAATTTCGACAAATTCAGGGCTGCGCGGATCTGCTCGAGCTTGAGCTGATCCAGGTCCACGGCGTCGCCTGTGATGATGACCTCGAACTTGGTTTTTTCGATGGAGGCGTCCATGCCCTGGGGCACATTCACAAGCTCCAGGTTGACCGTGAACAGGCGGCTCACGGTGCGCGGTTCCTTGCAGGTTATGGTGACGGTGTCGTCCGCGGAGAACACGCTTCGGGGCAACTGGAGGTTGACCTCGAACTCGGCGCCAGGCACGCAGCGCGCGGCGTCAATCATCTCCGTGCCCACGAAGCTGATGCTGGACAGGGCGGTGTCCTTGCCGAACAGGGTCACGGTCACGGGCGCGTGTTCGGCCACCACGCGTGAGGGGTCGAGTCCGCGGCTGAAATTGAGGTTCACGGGCACGATGCGGGTGTTGGCGTTGTTCACCGCCACATCCACGGTGATCTCCTCCGGCTCGGCCGTGACGCCGGGGACCACATTGCCGAACTTATCGCGCGCCTCCACGGGCAGACGCAGCGAAAAGCTCTTGCTCTGATCTGTCAGGTAAAGGCTCACCGCGGCTTCAGACACCTTGTTGAGCGTGTTCTCGAACCCGTAGAAAGTGACCACATCGCGGCTGGGACGCACAGTTCCGAGGCGCTTGTCTATGGGCAGCGAGCCGACGGGCAGCACCGTCAGGGTCCGCTCGATGCTGTTGAGGCGCTCCAGGGTCAGACTGATATTCAGTTTTTTGTCCACAACTTCGAGGCGGGTTCCATGCACGACGCGCACGGGCACGGTGTGGCGCCCGGCGTCCAGGCCGGCCAGATCCGCTTCGGCCCACATCTTGCCGGGGTCTATGTTTTGAATCTGGTCCGGGCTGCCCTTGAACTCAACGACGATGGATTCGGGAGCGTTCTTGATGTGAAGGGATTTTTCCTGGTTGACATAGCGCACGCTCACCCGGTGGTTGATGGAGAACCGGGGGTTGTGCTCTTGGTAGATATAGAGCCACAGGCCCAGAGACACGAGCACGGCCACGAGCTTGAGGCGCCAGTTGTTAAGAAGAATCCCTTTCACCGGAGCCTCCAAGGGGTGACGAGAAGGTGGTGCCCTGCGGGAAGCAGATGCTGTAGAGCAACTCGCGCAGGGCGTCGGCCTTGACGTCGCGGATGAGTTTGCCGTTGTGCGCCAGAGAGATTTTGCCGGATTCCTCGGACACGATCAGGGACACGGCGTCGCTGACTTCGGTGATGCCCAGGGCGGCGCGGTGGCGCGAGCCGACTTCCTGGCTCAACGACGGGTTCTCGCTCAACGGCAGGAAGCACCCCGCGGCCAGAACCCGGTTGCCGCGGATGATCACCGCGCCGTCGTGCAGAAATGTGTGCGGGAAGAAGATGGTCTTGAGCAGTTCAGGTGACACGCGCGCTTCCAGATTGGTGCCGGATTCCATGTATTCGTCCAGGCGGCCTTCCTGCTCGAGAACGATGAGAGCGCCCATTTTCACGATGGCCAGGTCTTCGAGCGTCGTCACCAGCGAGTGAATCAGCTTGATGACCTCCTCTTTCTCCAGTCCCGCGAAACGGCGCTGCCAGAACCCGCGCTGGCCGATCTGCTCGAGCGCGCGCCGCAGCTCGGGCTGGAACACAATCGGGATGGCGATCAGAAGTACGGCGCCGAACCACCGCAGCAGCGTGGCGATGGTGCCGAGCTTGAGAATGTACGCGGCCACATACACCACGAGCAGTATGCCCAGGCCGCGCAGAATGGCCACGGCCCGCGTGCGCTGCAGAAACGCCAACAGGTAATACAGCATCACGCTGATCATGCCGATCTCGATCACGGCCTTGACCATGTCCCAAAGGCCGAGGTTCAGCGAGAAGATGTCGAAAAGCCTGGACCAGTTCATGTCAGCGGATTGCGTCCGGCGTTCCTTTCGAGCGCTCTGGCGTCATTTCTTTTTCTGGGTCCTCGCCGCGTTCTGCATGACCGCGGCGTCCACCTGGTGCGGCAGACCCCACAGCTTGATGAAGCCCTCCGCGGCCGTGTGGTCGAATATGTCCCCGGTGTCGTAGGTGGACATGTCCCGGGAATACTGTGAGAACGGCGACTGCCGGCCCACGGCCACGCAGTTGCCCTTGTACAGCTTGATGCGCACCTTGCCCGTGACCTTTTCCTGCGTGGCCTCGACGAACGCCTGCAGGTAGCGGCGCAGCTCGCTGAACCACAGGCCGTCGTAAATCAATTGGCTGAAGCGCTGCTCCACACCGGCCTTGAAGTGCAGGGCGTCGCGGGTCAGCACCAGGCTTTCCAGTTCGCGGTGCGCGCACAGGATGATGGTGGCGCCGGGCGCTTCGTAGGTCTCGCGGGACTTGATGCCCACCAGCCGGTTCTCCACCATGTCGGTGTATCCCACGCCGTGTTTCGCGCCCAGATCGTTGAGTTTGCCGATGAGGTTCATGAGCTTCATGCGGGTTCCGTCCACGGAGACCGGCACGCCTTTTTCGAAGCCCACCACAACATACTCGGGTTTGGCCGGGGCCTTCTCGATGCGCGTGACCCAGTTGTAGGCGTCGTCGGGCGGCTCGTTCCACGGGTCTTCGAGCAGGCCGCATTCCGTGCTCTTGCCCCAGAAGCTGATGTCCACGCTGTAGGGGGATTTTTTTGTGGCGTCCACGGGGATGCCGTGCTTTTTGGCGTAATCAATTTCCATGTCGCGGGTGATGCCTTTGATGCCCCACTCGCGGGCCACGGCCACCACCTTCATGTGCGGGGCCAGAGCGCGCACGGACACCTCGAATCGCACCTGGTCGTTGCCCTTGGCCGTGGCGCCGTGCGAGAAATAGGTGGCCCCTTCCTTGCGCGCCACTTCCACCAGAACCTCGGAGATCATGGGCCTGTTGAGGCTGGTGCTGTGCACATAGCGGCCCTCGTACACGGCGTTGGCCATGATGGCCGGGGTGAGATAGTCGCGGCAGAACCGCTCGCGCGCGTCCACCACCACGGCCTTGACCGCGCCGATTTGCAGCGCCTTTTTGCGCGCGATTTCCAGGTTGTCGTTCTGGCCCACATCCACGCAGCAGGCGATCACATCCAGGCCGTGCTCGACCTGCAGCCATTTGACGGCCACGGAGGTGTCCAGGCCGCCGGAGTATGCGAGCACGACTTTTTCTCGTTTTTGCTTTGTTGCCATTCGGGGAAGCTCCTCACTTTCTTTTCTTGAGGCATGCGGTGATGATTTCCTGGGCGGTCATGCCCTTGATGGCCTGTTCGGGTATGGATTTGACATAGGCGCGGATTTCCGAGGGCGAGAACCCGAGGGCCTGGAGGCCCTGCAGGGCCGCTGCCACCTCGTCGTTCGCGGCCAGGGCGGGGGAGATGCCCGGCACCGGGGCCGCGCCGAAGCCCGCGCCCAGCTTGTCGCGCAGCTCCAGGCACACGCGCTCGGCGGTTTTCTTGCCCACGCCCGGCACGGTGGTGAGCACGGCGATGTCTCCGGTCTGGATGGCCGGGATGAGCTGGTCGCGCGGGATGCTCAACATCTTGACCGCGCCCTTGGGGCCGATGCCCGAGACCTTGATGAGCGTCTCGAAGATGTCGCGCTCCTCGGGGGTCATGAACCCGAAGAGCACGGGTCTTTCGTCGCTGATCAGCATCGAAGTGTGGATGCGGGCGTCCCGGCCGCGCTCCACGGCCGCGCGCACGCTCGTGGGCACGGTCACGCGGTAGCCCACGCCGTTCACATCCAGCACCAGTTCGCCGTCGCCGATGTCCGCCACTTCGCCTTGAAGAAATCCGATCATGAGCCGTTATCTTTCCGCCTGCTGCCTGTATACGAGTTTCGCGTCGCCTGTCGCGGCGCGCAATTTCATGGAGTTGGCGTGGCAGATGGCCACGGCCAGGGCGTCCGCCGCGTGGTCCGGCTCCGGAACCGCCTTGAGATTCAGAATCACGCGGGTCATGTACTGCACCTGTGCTTTGTCGGCCCGGCCCACGCCCGTGAGCGCTTTCTTGATCTGGATGGGCGTGTACTCGTAAACCGGGATGCCGCGCAGGGCCGCGGTGAGTATGGCCGCGCCGCGCGCGTGCCCCACCTGGAATGCGCTCTTCGCGTTCTTGGCGAAGAAAATGGATTCCATGGCGCACAGTTCGGGCTTGTGCAGTTCGAGCACATCGTCCAGCGCGTCGTGCAGTTGCACCAGCCGGTCCGGAAAGGGCATGTCCGCCGGCGTGGTGATGCATCCGTATACCACGGACTGGAAGGACTGGCCCCGCGCATCTATCACGCCGTAGCCGGTGTTGGCCAGTCCGGGATCCACTCCAATAATGAGCAAAAATCCGTCTCCTTACATGTCGAGCTTTTCCATGATTTCGTCGGAGATGTCGAAGTTGGAATACACATTCTGCACATCGTCCAGTTCTTCGAGCAGATTCATGATTTTGATGACCGACGCGGCGTGCTTTTCCTCGACCTCGATGGTGGTCTGCGGCACCATGGACAGCTCGGCGTTCTCGATGGGGAAGCCCGCGGCCTCGATGGCTTTCTGAAGGGCGTCGTACTCTGCCACTTCGCAGGTTATGGAAAAGAACTGATCGTCCTCGTCGTCCACATCGGCCGCGCCATTCTCGATGGCGCATTCCATGAGCGCATCCGCGTCTACGCCCTCGCGCGGAACGAGAATGATTCCCTTTTTGTCGAACATCCAGGCCACGCATCCGCCCTCGCCCAGGCTGCCGCCGTATTTGGTGAGGATGTGGCGCACCTCGGCCGTGGTGCGGTTGCGGTTGTCGGACAGGCATTCCACGAGCACGGCCACGCCCTGCGGGCCGTAGCCCTCGTACGAGATTTCCTCGAGGCGCACGCCGTCGAGCGTGCCGCTGCCGCGCGCGATGGCGCGCTTGAGCGTGTCCTGCGGCATGTTGATGGTCTTGGCCTTGTCCACGAGCGTGCGCAGCTTGGTGTTGGCGTCGGGGTCTTCGCCGCCTTCCCGAACGGCTGCTATGATATTTTTGATAATCTTGGAAAATTCCTGTCCGCGCTTCTGGTCCGCGGCGCCCTTTTTCCTCTTGATGGTGCTCCATTTAGAGTGTCCGGACATGATGCTCCCCTCATTTTCATGAAAAAAGTGAAACCAATGACGCTTGCGTCATTAAACATTATATATGCCGGGATCGTTTTTGTAATATTAGTATGAAAAAAACAGCGAAATAAGGAGATAAATGAGCAATTCCAGGCGTGTGCGGCGTTCGCGGGCCGCATGCCGCGCACGCAGCCGGGCGCAGAAATATTACGCTTCGCGGAGCGTATGTTGTTATACTGCCACTTAGGAAATGCAATCATCGGCCGTGCGGGGGGGCGAAAACGCATGCTTCTTGGAATCGTGGGATTGCCCAACTCGGGCAAAACAACTGTGTTCAACGCGCTCACCGGCGCGCAGATTGAAACTACGGCGTTCAGCGGTGCGGCCGCCGAGGCCAATGTGGCCATGGTCAAAATCCCGGACCCGCGCCTGGACCGGCTCACCGAGCACTACAATCCCAAAAAGAAAACCCATGTGGAACTCAAGGTCATGGATTTCGCCCCGTTCCAGAAGGGGCAGGGCGAAAAAGGGTTTCCGGCAAAGCACATCGGCGACCTGCGCACTTGCGACGCCCTGCTTCTGGCGGTGCGCGCGTTCGAGGACGAATCCGTGCCCCATCCCGAGGACACCGTGGACGCGGCCCGCGATCTCGAAACCCTTCTCCTGGAACTGGCTATGGCCGACCTTGAGGTCATCGAGCGCCGCATTGAGCGCATCGGCGATTCCTGGAAACGCGCGTCCAAGGAAGAACGCGTGAAGCTCGACCGCGAAAAGGAATTTTTGGAGGAAATTGCTAAAGTCCTCGAAGCTGGTGAGGTCATAGATTCCTCGAAACTCGATGACGATCAGAAAACCATGATCCGCAATTTCGGGCTTCTGACCCTCAAGCCGCTCATGGCCGCAATAAACATTCACGAGGACGACCTGGGCGCGGACGCCGCGGGCAAGGTGCGGGCCGCCCTGCCGGGTGCAGACCTGCCTATTCTGGATCTGGCCGGGAAAATTGAGATGGAAATTGCGGGCCTGGACGCCGAGGAACGCGCCGAATTCCTCTCGGATCTGGGCATCGCCGAGCCTGCGCGCGACCGCATTCTGCGCATGGCGTGGGAGCGCCTGGGCCTCATCGTGTTCCTCACCGCGGGCGAGGACGAATGCCGCGCCTGGGCCATCAAAAAGGGCGACAACGCCGTGACCGCTGCGGGCAAAATCCACAGCGACCTGGCCCGCGGGTTCATCCGCGCCGAGGTGGCCGCTTATGCCGATTTCGAGCGTCATGGCAACATGCAGGGCGTCAAGGACGAAGGCCGCTACCGCCTCGAAGGAAAAGACTACATCGTGCAGGACGGCGACATCATCCAGATCCGTTTCAATGTGTGACCCGTTCGCGCTCGCTCGCGCATGCCTGCGCATTTCTCGGGAAACTGCCTCATAACAGACTTTCAATTTGCGGAACAATCGGGAAAGTTATGCGTTTGTATTGTATAATTAAGAAAGAATAAAAGGGTTCTGCCCGTAAACAGACATAGATCACGACATGCAAGTACACAGGGCAACAGGAGGAAAAATGAGAAAAATCCTGACGATGTTGAGCATTGCATTTTTTATCTTTATGTTTGGCGCCGCCACCGCCGCGCCCATGAAAGTGACCGTGGACAAAGTGCAGGGCACGGTGCAGGTCAGCAAAGGCTCGGGATGGTCCGCGCTCAAGAACGGGGACTCCGTGCCCGTGGGCGCGGATGTCAAGACCGGCGCGGGTTCAAGCTGCATTTTGAAGTGGGCGGGCGGCAATGTGATTAAAATCACACCCATGTCCACGGTATCCGTGACCGCGGAAAAAACCGCAGCGGGCGATGAAAAATCCAGCGTGAATCTCAAGCAGGGCAAAGTCAACGCCCACGCCAAGAAACTGTCCACCGCAGGATCTTCATTCGATGTGAAGACCCCCACGGCTGTGGCTGGCGTGCGCGGCACGGACATCCTCGCGGAAATCCAGGCCGGAAATGTGAGCTTCGCCGTGTCCGACGGCCAGCTCGAACTCACCATTGGCGATGAAGTGTTCATGCTTGACGACGGGTTTCTGGTGAGCGTGGATCCGGAAGGCGTGTTCTCGGAGCCTGTGCCCATTCCCCAGGAAATGCTCGAGGAACTCAAGAGCGAGTTTGAAGCGTTGAAACTGGAAGCCGGACAAGACACAACCGGAGACGAGACAGGGGAGCAGGGCGGTGAAGAAGGGTCCGATGACGCCACAGACGGCGCGGACGATACCGAGGATATTCCCCAGGAAGATGTGTCCGGCAGCATAGACGGCATTCTGGACGATGTCGTGAACAAGGAAATCGTGGAATCCGCCCAGCCAATAATTACGGGCGATGTTGAAATCATCATATATTTGGACGACCAGCGCTGAAAGGCGCCGCCAAAACAAAACCATGAAGGAAGGACAGCAACCATGAAAAAATTCAGAGGCTTCATATTTGGAATAGCGCTGGCGGCCGCGCTGGGCGCGCTGACGCTCTATATCAACGGTTGCGGAGGCGGCGGGGGCGGCGACGCATCAACGCCAGCCGCCGCAGCGCAG
>JAGUYV010000313.1 GCA_020061125.1 bacterium
AAAAGTGAACGCGCCCGCGGAACTGCAGCGCGCCATCGGCCTGCACGCGCCCGGCGACACCGTCACCATCACGGCCATGCGCGGCGGCCAGGCCAAAACATTCAAGATCAAACTCATCGAGCGGCCCTCCTAAACCGCCGCTCTCCACGGAGGCGCGCACATGAACAGGCTCATGAAAACAACGCTCCTGGCGCTCGCCGCTCTTGCCCTGGCGTGCGGCCCGGCCATGGCCGGGCCTCGCAAACCCGCGGCCCTGGTTCTGAAAGTCACGGGCGATGTCACCGTGCAGCGCGACGGAAAGCAAAAAACCCTGGTCAAGGGAATGGCCCTGCAATGGAACGATCGCGTGATCGTGGGCAAGAGCGCGGGCGCGCTTGTGCTGTTTCGCAACGGCAAGCAACTGCAGATTCAAAAAACCACGAACATCACGCCCGAGGCCGGGGCCATGGATCCGGCGCAGCAGGCGCAGCAGCAGCCCGGGTCCGCGTTCAGCGGCGCGCCATCGGATCTGGACATGTACGGAGGCAGCGCCGCGGGCACGCGCAACTATCTGGGCGCCCTGGATGAAATCGCGCCGTGGGCGCTTGTCACCGCGCCGCGCAACACCCGCATCCTGGACACGCATCCCGCGTTCGCATGGTCCGCGTCGCAACCCGGCGCAACGGCCATAATGGTTCTGCGCGACGAAAACGGCTTCGAGATCTGGGCGACCGGCACGGCGCAGTCCCAGGCGCAGTACCCGCCCGGCGCGCCCCCGCTCACGCACGGCAACGCGTATTCCGTGACTCTCACAGCAGTCGTGGACGGCCGCACCGTGAACGCCGAGACGCAGTTTCTGGTTATGCAAAAGGATCGTGCGGACGAAATCCGCGCCCAGGCTCGAAAGGTTGAAACCGATCTGCCCGGGCCGGAAAACGCTTTCGCGCGCCGCATGATTTTGTCGGGGCTGTATGCGCGCAATGAATTGTATATGGACGCTATTGGGGAATTGGAACAAGCGCTGCGCGAGGAGCCGGATCAGATCATGGCCTGGCTCGAACTTGCGGATCTGCACCATGTGACCGGCAACGCGCGCGCCAGTGAGTACGCCCAGCTCAAGGCCTCGGTTCTGGCTGCGGAGCAGGACAATCCCCTGGATTTCTGAACGCCGCGTTAACCTTTATTTGGCCTGTTCCAAGATGCCCTCGACATTCAGCGTGACCCACACCTTGTCACCGGCGGCCGGGATGTTCTTGTCCATGCCGTAGTCGCTGCGCTTGATGGTGAACGCGGTCTCGAACCCGGCGCGCACGCCGCCCCACGGGTCATTGCCCTCGCCCGTGACTTCCGCAATCACGGTGATGGTTTTTGTGACGCCGTGCAGGGTGAAATCCCCGGTCACTTCATACTTGCCGCCCTCGAGTTTTTTGAATCGCTTGCTCTTGAACGACATGGTGGGATACTTCTCGGCGTGGAAGAAATCGTCGCGCTTGAGGTGCGCGTCGCGGTCCGCGTTGTGCGTGTTCACACTGTCCACGCCGATCACGATTTCCACGAAGTTGCCCTTGATGTCCTTTTTGTCGTACATGATTTTGCCGGAGATGTCGGTGAAGCTGCCGTGTACGAAGCTGACGCCCAGGTGGCCGACCTTGAACAGCGCGAACGAATGCACGGGGTCAACCGTGTACGAGTCCGCGGCGCGCGCCGCGCCCGGCGCGGCCGCAACCGCGAGCGCCAAGATGAATGCTATCTGCAATACTCTCTTTTTCATGGTGATTTCTCCTTTAGCTTTTTAATTGCGCACGGCCGGCCGCATTTCCCCGGCCATGCAAATACAAAACGCCCGGTCCGCGCAAATGTTCCGCACGGAAACGGGCGTTGCCCGGCGTATCATGGTGTCATTGCCGGATCAATGGTTCTGGTACTGCTGGAGGATGCGGTTGACCTCGTCAATGCGTGAGCGATCCTCGTAGAACAGTTCGGCCAGGGCCGCGGTGTCCACTTCGTCTTCTTCCATGTTGTCCAGGATGCGGCGGGTGAGCATGAACAGCACGCGCTCGAACAGGGTGTCGGCGCTGTCCACGGCCGGGGACAGGGCGATGCCGCGCTGCCCGTTTTCCATGCGGAAGGAAAAGGCGAAGGACTTGTACATGAGCTGTTTAATCTTGCCCGGGTCGGCCTCCGCCAGGGGATTGCTTTTGGATCGGGCCGCGGAGAGCGCGGTCTGCAGGCGCGCGCGGAATGCATCGAACGAGGGCAGGGCGCCGGATTCCTTGAACACATTCCAGGCGGCGTCCGTGGCTTCGCGCAGGCTCACGCTGTGGGGCAGGCGCACTTGCTGCTTCTTGAGCACGGACTCGTAGGGCCGGCCCGGAGATGCCGCGGCGGCAGCGGCAGCGGCTTTGCGCTCTTTGTCCCGCCCCGCTTCAACCAGAAACACATGATGATCGAACTCGCCGGGCTGCACGCGCACCATGTCGCTGCACTTCTGCAGGAACTTGTTGAACGACGAGACTCCATAGTTGCTTTCGTCGAAGGACGGGTCCAGCCGCATCATCATGGGCTTGATCGCACCCTTGAGCGCGAATTTTTCTCCCGAGTCCGAACTCAACAGGGACACGGCCTTGCGCAGCAGTTCGCGCGCTTCGTCGAAGTCCAGATCCTCTTCCTCGTAGCCGAGTTGCTCGAGGTCCGCGGTGGCCGAGGTCTTGACCAGAAGGCTCGAATAGTATTTGAATTCGTTGCAGGCTTTCATCCAGTACTGGTTGGTGGTCTCGCGCACGCCGATGCCGATGATGCTCTTGCCCTTCTGGCGCACTTTCTGCGCGATGGAGATGTAATCGCTGTCCCCGCCGATAATCACGACCACATTGATGTGCGGATTCAGAGAAATGTCCTCGATGACATCAATGGCCATGCGGATGTCCGCGCCATTCTTGCTGTGCGGCCCGCGGTGAAAGAGCTGCACCAGATCCATGGCGTGCTGCTGCAGTTCCTTGTTGTAGCAGTGGTAATTGGTCCAGTTGGCATAGGCCTTGTGGATGTTGATGCGTCCCAGGCCCGTGATGAATTCCACGATCACATTGATCTTGACCAGGTTTTCCTGTTTCTCGCGCGCGTTTCTGCGATACCAGCCCTGGCCGTGCACCAGGTCGCACAGCGACGCGTGGATGTTCTCGAAATCCCAGTATACGGCGACTTCATTGTCCGGCATGATGCGATCCTCTCCCCCCGGCGGCGGGCTGAAGATTCGTGTGCGCCCCCCGCAATGCAGAGAATAGCGCACCGCGCGCGCGCATTCAACTGTAAGGTCCTTTTCATGGCCCGGTCGTGGGAATGTTTTCGGAAAAAGATCTTTTCTATTTATTGCGAGGCGATGGCGCACGGACAAAACCGGACAAAACCGTCCGGCCCGCACACAGCCGCGCACGCGCGATGCGCGCTCCATACATGCGCGATTCAGAATCAAACGGCACACACTGATCGGCGGATCAGCCCATTTCACCGAAACGCAGGCCGGTGTGATGAATTGCGAAACAGCAACCAGAGCAATCAAAAAACATGGCCTTCAACGCCTTTTTTGCATGCTGTTTTACGAGGGAAAACGCCGCGCGCGCAGCGCTTTGCGCATCCTCGGAAAAAAAAGAAATTTTTTTTCAAAAAAAAGACTTGAACCCCGTTGAAATCTCAATTCCGATTTGTTATCATCACAATGCGTTTGCCGGAGACATCTCAATCAATAACCTCCGGGCTGCGGCTTGGCCCGGCAAGCGTAATAATGGGACAGAAAAGGCCTATGCGAATGAATGCCGATACGATATGGCAGCAAGCGTTACCCATACTTCAGGAAAAGATCAACACACCCGAATACCAGGTCATGATAAAGCGCATCGCTGCCGTGGGTTGTGAAGACAACGCGTTGCGGCTGGTTCTGCCGCCGGTGATGAGCATGGAGAAGTTCAACGGGTACCGGAGCCTCATCGAGGATGCCGTGAGCCGGGTCTCGGGACAGAGCATGACCGTGGCCGCAATGACCGCGAGCGCGGCGCTGGAGCGCCCGGCGCCGCCTCCGCCCGTGCAA
>JAGUYV010000272.1 GCA_020061125.1 bacterium
CTGCTGCACGCCCTGGGCGTTCTGTGCGGCTGCGGCGTCCGGGACTTTGACCTGCACTGGCGCGATGCGCACGATTTGAGCTGCTTCGAGGACGGGGCGTTCGACCTGGTCCTGGCCCTGGAACTGCTGTGCTATCTGGATGAACCCGTGCGCGCGGTCTCGGAGCTGGCGCGCGTGTGCAGGCCGGGCGGTACGGTGGCGTACTCCGTGGAAAGCAAGGCCGGGGCGATTCTGGGCGATGCGCGCCTGAACGCATCGGATGTGGAGGCCTTGCTCCGGTCCAACCAATTAACCGTTCCGGAATACATGGTCGTGAATTATCACACCGCGGACGCAGCCGCGGCCCTGGCCGTGATGGCGGGACTGAAAGTGCAGTTCGTGGCCGGGTGCCATTATCTTGCGGACGGCCCGTTCGATGCGCTTGTTTCAGAGGAATCGCTGGCTGACCCCCAGAAGCGCGCGCGCACGCACGAGGCCGAAGAGATGTGCCGCGGACACGAATGGCTGCGCCGCCTGGCGCGCGCCTGGTTCGTAACCGCGCAAAAACCCGAATAACCGCCCATCCCTGTTATCGTAATATTCTGGTATTGGGAGTTGAAAAAGTGCGGGGGGCGTAAAAACGCAGGGGACAGGCAACGCTTTCCTTGCGGAAAGCGACCCAGTCCCCGGTTTTTTCGCAGCCTTGCGAATATATGAGTCACATCCTCGATAGGTGAAGGGTTTTTCAACAGCCCCGTATTTACTCTTTAGAATTGCCTTTGCTTTTGCCTTTGTCTTTGACCCAGGTTCTGGCTTTTGGTTTGCTTTGTTTTTGCTTTTTTTTTAGCTTTGCTTTTCTTGATTCTTGATCTTTGTTTTTGCCTTTTGGTTTTCCCTACGCGCTACTCGCTACACGCTACTCGCTTTCATCTGCCCCCTGCACCCTGCCCCCTCAATGCGCATGCTTCCCGGGCGCTGCCAGAGTGGTGATGAGCGTGCCGATAGTAATGATCAGCACCGCGGGAATACCGATAATCGGCACGGACTCGCCGATCAGAATCACGCTCGCGAACACGGGCACCACAACCACCATGACCGCGTGTCCGGGCACCACCTGCACGGCTTTGCCGTACTTGTACCCGAACTGGATCACAATCATGCCGCCCACGCCGCCGATGATCATCACATAGGTCCATCCGTTCATGAGCATTTTCACAAGAATAGTGCCAATGCCGTCGCCGCTGTGGAACAGAGCCGTGGCCGTGTTCATGAACACCTTGTTGAAGATCACGCCCAGGCCGTTCATGCTGCCGCCGATGATGCCGAGAATCGCGCCGCCGTAGGAATGCAGGTTCTTGAACAAAAGCACCAGGCCGATGCCCACGCACACGAAATATCCCGCGAAAAACATGACCAGCTTGTCGTGCGCCATATTCACATCCGGGCTTTGCGCGCCGTGGCTGTAATACCCAAGCACCATGGTTCCGATGACGATCAGCACCATGCCGAAAATCTCCTTGGGCAGCACTTCTTCCTTGATCACGAAGTACGAGAACAGAGCGATAAAGATAAGCCCCAAGCCCGCGAAGCCGCCGAGCGTGGACGCGTTGCCGATGGTCATGGCGTAACTGGTGAGCACCACCACAACGGCCTGGAACAGAAGGCCGATGATCCACACGCCGATCCATTTCCATTTGCCGGCCTTTGTGGTCTGGATGGGCACCTTGTCCACGGCCCATTTCTGGAAGCCCATGCCCACATTTTGGAATGCGGGGTTCAAAATGCAGATGCTCATGAAGATGGCGTAAGTGGTGTCCATGCGGCTCGCTCTTTCGGTCTGGTGGCAAATCCGGAGGCGTGTGCGCCGGCGCGGATCGCGGTAAAGGCCAATTATATTTGACGGCGCGGGGTTTGGTCAATGCGCCGAGGAGCGATTGCGCAAACGCATGGGCGGGGCTATACTGTTCGCATCGTGGCGGCGCTGGAAAACCCAAAACTCTCGGTCATCATGCCGGTCTTCAACGAGAAGGCCACCATCCGCGAGATCGTGTCGCGCGTGCTGGCCGCGGAAGTGGACAAGGAATTGCTGATCGTTGACGATTGCTCCAGCGACGGCACCCGCGGCATCATTCAGGAACTCGCCGCGGCCGATGCGCGCATCCGCGTGTTCCTGCACGAGCGCAACAGCGGCAAGGGCGCGGCCATCCAGACCGCCCTGCCCCACGCTTCAGGCGACATCGTGATTATCCAGGACGCGGACCTCGAGTATTGCCCCGAGGATTATCCGGCGCTCATCGGCCCCATCGCAAAGGATTACGCGGATGTGGTTTTCGGCACCCGGTTCATCGGCCCGCACCGCGTGTTCATGGTCTGGCACTTCTTCGCCAACAAATTCCTCACCATGCTTGTCAATGTGCTGTACAACACCATGCTCACGGACATGGAAGTGGGCTATAAAGCGTTCCGGCGCAGCATCTTCGACGAGATCACCGTCCGGTCCAGGGGCTTCGATTTCGAGCCGGAGATCACGGCCAAGGTGTTCAAGCGCAACTACCGCGTGTTCGAGGTGCCCATCACCTACTGCGGCCGCACCTACGCCGAAGGCAAGAAAATCACCTGGCGCGACGGCGTGCGCGCCCTCATCGCCATCCTCAAATTCCGATTTTCGCGGGATTGATTGTCAGCTGCGCGCGGAGATTCTCATTCGTTCGCGCCGTCAGCCGCGCTTTCGCCTTTGGGCGGGCGCGCGTGCGCCCTTTCCGCGCTCAAAGTGGTTTCGTACAGGTTGCGGTACACGCCGTTGCCCGCGTACAGCTCTTCGTGCCGGCCGCGTTCCACGATGCGGCCCTTGTCCATGACCAGAATCAGATCCGCGTTTTTGATGGTGCTCAAGCGGTGCGCCACCACGAATGTGGTACGGGTCTGCATGAGGTTGTCGAGCGCTTCCTGAATGTATTTTTCCGAAACGCTGTCCACATTGGAGGTGGCTTCGTCGAGGATCAGAATGCGGGGGGCCTTGAGAATGGCGCGCGCGATGGCCACGCGCTGGCGCTGGCCGCCGCTCAAGGTGGCGCCGTGCTCGCCCACGAAGGTGTCGTACCCGTCAGGCATGTCCTTGATGAAATTGTGCGCGTAAGCCATGCGCGAGGCTTCGAGGATCTGCTCCTCGGTGGCGCCGGGACGGCCGTAGGCGATGTTGTCCCGGATGGTGCCGCGGAACAGGATCGTATCCTGTGGCACGATGCCGATGTGGCGGCGATAGGACTTGATGGCGGCGTCGCGGATGTCCACGCCCTCGATCAGAATCGCGCCAGAAGTCACATCGTAGAATCGTGGGAGCAGTTTGATGAATGTGGACTTGCCCGCGCCGCTGGACCCCACCAGCGCCACCACCATGCCCGGTTTCACGGTCACGCTCACATCCTGCAGCACCGGCTCGCCGGGGTTGTACTCGAAGCCCACGCTGCGAAACTCGATATTGCCCTGCACATCCGGAATCTCCACGGCGCCGGGCTTGTCCTTCACATCCGGCTCCATGTCAATGATGGTGTAGGTGCGGTCCGCGGACGCGAACGCGTTCTGCACGGACATGTAAATCTGATTCACGCGGTTGAATTGCGTGAAGAGCAGTTGCAGGGCCACGAACAGGCTGACGATGTCGCCGGTGGTGAGCACTTTGCCGGTGATGAAGTCCGGCGTGGCGTGGATGACATCCCGGCCGCCCACCCAGAACAGCAGGGCCAGGGCCGCGCCTCCGATCAGTTCCACCAGGGGCGTGTACAGGGCGCGCACGCGCGTGAGCTTGATGTTCATGCGCATGTTCCAGCGGTTCTCTTTGGCGAACCGTTCCCTTTCGTGCCCTTCCATGGAAAACGCCTTGACCACATTCATGGCGCTGATGATCTCGTACAGCAGGGCCTGAAGATCGGCCAGGGACTCCATGGCGGTGTGGCTCAAGCGCTTCATCTTCTTGCCCGCGCTGGCGATGGCCACGATGATGAACGGAGAAAGAACCACGGCCAGGATCGTGAGTTTGGCGCTCAAGAACACGGCCACGGCCAGGCTGGAGAGAACGCCGAACACCACCATCACGCCCTCGGCGATGGTGCTGATCACGAACATCTGGATCATGGAGGTGTCGTTCATGATCCGGCTCATGAGTTCGCCCGAGCGCTGCTTTTCAAAGTAGCCCAGGGACATGGCCTGGATGCGGTCCAGGGCGTCGTTGCGCAGATCCTCGACCACGCGCAGCCCGGCCCAGCTCAAGAGCATGGTGCGCGAATATCCGCAGATGCCCTTGAAAAACATAGTTCCGACAAGCGCCGCGCACCCCAGCAGCAGCATGTTCATGTTTTTGCCGATGAGCGCGCTGTCTATGATGTACTTGAGAACCAGGGCCGCGGAGCTGTTGAGGGTCATGGCCAGGGCGGTAAGCACCAGGCCGATGATCACGGGCCTGCGGTACCGCCACACATGAATCATGAGGCGCATGCCCGCCTGCCGCGTCTTTTCCGTTATGGGTACTTTTTCCGTCAGTGTCAGATCCATGGTTCATCCGCAGGGCAGCCGGTTATGCGCGCGGGTTCGCGCCAGGGCACGGCAAAGCCTGTAAATATTATCAATATACCGGGCGGGAAGTTGTATCCCCACGAAATTATTGGACGCCGCGCGCACGGCAGAGTCACTCCCTACCGGATTTGAATTTCAATCATCGCGGATCTATACTGATGATCGAACCCGCTGGGGGTGCCGCGAGGCTGAGACCCATACCCCAGAACCTGATCCGGGCAATGCCGGCGTAGGGAATGCGGGAGACGGAGATGTGCCAGGCCGTGTCCCCGCGCCGGACACGGCTTTTTGATTGGATCACAACAATGCGCAGCGCTGGAGAACATGGCAGTGAGCAGTGATCGGGACCGCATGTACCGCGCCATGGACGCGAACGCCAACCGGTGCGTGGAGGGCATGCGCGCGGCCGAGGA
>JAGUYV010000166.1 GCA_020061125.1 bacterium
CCGTCCAGCACGCGCCCCGCGATGCTGTCCGACACCATCACGGACAGCGGGCTGCCGGACGACACCACCTCGCTGCCCGGCGCGATCCCGTGCATGTCCCCGAACGGCATCAGCAGCGTCTTTTCGCCCTTGAACCCCACGACCTCCGCGTCTATGGCCGGGCCGCGCCCGTTGCGGATCTCGCAGAATTCTCCGATGGGCACATTCGGCCCGAGCGATTCAATGATAATACCGACCACGCCGGTGACGCGCCCCTTTTGCCGCACCAGGGACATGTTGCCGACGAAGCTGGTGAATTCGTCAACTGCGCTTAGCTTTGTGGGTTCGCGCATGCCTTGCATCCGGAACGCCCCGCGTCAGAGAATCTGCTCGTTCTCTTCGGCCTGCATGGCGTTCAACACATTCTCCTTGATTTCCTGGAACTGGCGGTCCACCTGCGCGTCCACGGTTCCGGACTCGGTGTGCACCACGCAGCCGCCCGGCTCCACCTTGGGATCGGGCTTGAATTTCAGGGACTCCATGCTGTCCACGGCGCCCGCGATGGAAGACCCCGCGGCCTTGAGCACTTCAATGTCCAGGGGGTTCACATGCACCGTGAAATTGCGCTTGAAACCGACCTTGCTGATCGCGTTTTTGACCACGCTGACCACGGTGTTCGGGTCGGTCATGATTTCCTTGTGAAGAACCTTTTCCGCAACCGCGAGAGCCATCTTCACGATATCCTGCTTGGATTCGTACAGGATCTGGGCGCGGTAGCTTTCCAACTCGTCAATCACGCGGTTGAGCATGCTGATGCCCTGCGCGGCTTCATCCATGGCCAGGGCCTTGCCCTTGCCGTATCCATCTTCGTAACCTTTTTTGTACCCGGACTCCTCGCCGCTGCTGAAGCCGTTGGCGAAAGCTTCCTTCTTGGCCTCTTCGCCCTGCTGGCGGGCCTGGTCGAGAATGGCCTGGGCCTGCTGGCGGGCCTGGTCGGCCACGGCCTGGGCTTCCTGCTGCGCCCGCGCAGTCATCTGCTCGGCCTGATACTGGCCCTGGGCCACTATCTGGTCGGCTTGCTGCTGCACGGCCGCCAGGTCAATTGTGGGCTGCTGCGGCTCCGGCTCGTGGTCCCGCCCGTTGCCGCCGTAATCCGACTCGTCAGATTCCTGCGCCGGGGGATTCACCAGCCATTCGGCCGGAAAAGCATCAAATTGCATGCTGTGGATTTTCTTGGCTATCTGGTCAAGTTGTTCCTGCTTGATGATCCTCATGGGCCGTTTCCCTTGTGTGCCTTGAGATGTCCGCGCCGCGCTGATCTGAACAGATCATTATTAGATCGCGCTGCGGCCGCGCATCAGACCATATCGCCGCCCTCGGAGCGGTAGTCCGCGATTTCGCCGGATTCGATCATGCCGCGGATGGTGTTGACGATATGCTGCTGCGCTTCCTCGATTTCGCGAAGCCGGACCGGACCCGCGAACTCCATGTCTTCCTTGAGCATGTCCGCGGCGCGCTTGGACATGTTGCCGAACACCTTGCCCGACACTTCGTCCTTCTGGTTCTTGAGGGCCGTGGCGAGCTGCGCGCTTTCCACCTGCCGCAGCACCTGCTGCAGGTCCCGGTCGCCCAGCTTCACGATGTCCTCGAACACGAACATGCGCTTCTTGATTTCCTCGGCCAGTTCCGGGTCTTCCTCGCTCAACTTGTCCATGATTTCGGACTCGGTCTTGCGGCCCACGCGGTTGAGGATTTCCACCGCGCCCTGGATGCCGCCGGTTTCCGTGTACCCGGGCGACAGCACCATGGACAGCTTCTTCTCCAGCACCTTCTCGACTTCCTTGATCACCTCGGGGCTGGTGCGGTCCATGACCGCGATGCGCTTGGTCACGCTCACCTGCAGGGATGGGTCGTTGAGGCTCTTGAGAATGTACGCGGCCTGCGACGACTGCAGGTAGGACAGGATCAGGGCGATGGTCTGCGGGTGCTCGTTGCGGATGAAGTTGAGCAACTGGTTGGGGTCGCTCTTGCGCGCGAAATCGAAGGGCGCCACATCGAGCAGGGAGGACAGGCGGTTGATCACATCCATGGCCTTGCCCGTGCCCAGGGCGCGTTCGAGCACCTCTCGCGCGTAGTCAATGCCGCCGGTGAGGATGTACTCCTTGGCCAGGGCCAGGTTGTAGAAATCCTCGAGAACATCGGATTTTTCCGAGGGGCCCAGCTTGCGCAGACTCGCTATCTGCAGCGTGAGCTTCTCGATGTCGCTGTCCGACAGGTGTTTGAAAATCTCCGACGAGATCTCCGGCCCCAGGGCCACCATGAGCATGGCGGCCTTCTTGAGTCCTGTCATTTTTTCGTCCGATTTTGCCATGTTGCAGCGCTCCGGTTCAGGGGTCTGTGTGACGGAATTATCTGTCTTCGTCGAACATCCACGAACGCACGATCAGGGCGGCGCCCTCGGGATCGTCGTTGATCATGCGCAGCACTTCCTCGAGTATCTTCTCGCGCATGCGCTGTTCGCTTGTAAGCTCGGGGATGTCGAGTTCCTCCACGGGAACCGGCTCCTCGATGATGTCTTCTTCCATCTCTTCCTCGGGCAGTTCCTCGGGCACGACCACATTCTTGAGCGCGATCCAGCCGAGGATGAGCATGGCCAGAATGGCCAGGCCGGCGATGATGTAGGAGATGAGGCGGATGATGTAGCGCCGCTTGGCTTCGGCCGCGGCCAGGTCGCGCACGGCGCCGGTCTGCTCGTCCATTTTGAAGTTGAAGACCTTGACATCCACGCTGTCGCCGCGGTTGCGGTCCAGGTTGGCGGCGCTGAACAGGTTTTCCTCCACATCGCGGATCAGAGGCGCGCGGGGGTACTGTTCGCCTTCCTTGTTGGACAGGCCCTCGTTCAGAATCACGGCCACCTGCAGGCGCGCGATGTCGCCCTGCGCTTTTTCCTGCCAGGTGCGGTATTCGGTGATTTCATAGTTGCGCGTTTCTTCGGTGCGCTTGTATTCGGCGTTGCCCTCGGCCAGGCCCTTGTAACCGGGGATGTTCGATGTGGTGCCGGGCACGCCGATCTCGGGCACGGTGCCCGTGCCCAGATATTTCTCGTCTATGAGCTGTTCGCTGCGAATCACTCCCGCATCCGCACCCGGGCGGATGGGTTCGTACACGATGTTCTCTTTTTTGGTCTTGCTGAAATCCAGTTCGGCTTTGACCATGACCACGACATTTTCCTCGCCGAAGACCTTGGCCAGGTACTCGATGATGTCGCGCTTGTAAAGCTCCTCAATCTCCCGCTTCTGCTTGAGCTGCAGGGCGGTCATGGCCAGCTTTTCCGCGTCCTTCTTTTTCTCTTCGAGGTCGGAGAGCAGGTTGCCGTTGCTGTCAATGATGGTGACATTTTTGGCGCTCATGCCCTCGATGGACGAGGCCACGAGGTTCATGATGCCGTTAATCTGCTCGTCGGACAGGCCTTCCTTGGGGTCCTTGAGCTTCACGGCCACGGATGCGCTCGGCTCCTGCTGCTCGGTGACGAACAGGCTCGGCTCGGGCTGCACGATCATCACGCGGGCGGACTCGACCGCGTCCAGGCCCACGATGGTGCGCTGCAGCTCGCCCTGAAGGGCGCGGCGCAGATTGACTTTCTGCGTGAAATCGGTGACGCCGAGGCGGGTTTCATCGAACAGCTCGAAGCCGGCGGTGCCGCCTGTGGGCAGGCCTTCAGCCGCCATGTTGATGCGGGTCTCGGGCACCTTGTTTTCCGGCACCTTGATGGTTTTTCCGTCGTCGGCGATTTCGTACTTCACGCCGTCCTTCTGCAGGGTTTCCACGATGGCGTGGGCGTCGTTGCCGGACAGGTTGCTGTACAGCACCGACATGCCGGGCTTTTGCGCGGAAACCACGAGGAACACGATGGCGGCGATGATGCCCACGCCCAGAGCGGCGGCCGCGCCCAGCACGATCTTGCGGTTCCGCTCCGTCATCTTGGTCCACATTTCCTGCAGGTTCTGCCGTAATATCCGGAATCTTTCTTTCATCGGTCAAGCTCCCGTGGGCTTTTTGCCGGGCGCATCAAAGCGCCTGACGCAGGATTTCCTGGTAAGCCTCTATGACTTTGTTGCGGATTTCCATTGTGAGCTGAAGCGATATGCTGGCCTTTTCCATGGCGAGCATGACTTCGTGCGTGTCTTCGATTTCCCCGAGCGCGAGCTGCAGGGCCTTGTTGTCCGCGTCAATGGCCCGGCCGTTGACGGTGTTCACGGCGTTCTTGAGCATTTCGCCGAATGTCCGCGGCCCCTCAACCGGGGCGTCGGTTTCCACCGGGAACGGGGTGTTTGGGCGAAGCGGGCCTACGGATGCTGCGGATGTGATGTCCATGAATCAATCCTCCGGGCTATCGGCCAATGCCGAGGGCTTTGGCGTGTATGTTCTTTGCGGAATTCATGGCCATGATGTTGGCCTCGTAAGCGCGGGAGGCCGAAATCATGTCCACCATTTCCTTGATGATGTCCACATTGGGATAGGCCACATATCCTTCGTTGTTGGCGTCGGGGTGGCCCGGGTCGTATTTGAGGCGCGGGGGGCTGGGGTCTTTCATGATTTCGGTGATGCGAACGCCCTGCCCCGGCTCGTTCATCTGGGTCTTGATTTTCATGGGAAGGAAAGGAAACTTGCGCGCTTCGAATTCGTTTTTGGAGGCGAAGACCGCGAGCTGGCGCTTGAAGGGGCCGCCCTCGGGCGTGCGCGTGGTGTCCACATTGGCGATGTTGCCCGCGATGATGTCAATGCGCTTTCGCTGGGCCGTCAGCCCCGAGGCGCTGGCGTCCATGCCTGTGAACATGCCGTTTTTGAATTTGACTTCGTTCTGGATGAACATACGGAATTACTCGCTCCTTCCGGTGATGGCGCTGGAGAGTCCGCTGAACTTGCGGTTCAGGATTTCCACCAGGGAATTCATCATGAGTTCGTTCTTGGCAAGCTCGACCATTTCCACATCCATGTCCACATTGTTGTCGTCGGACCGGCTGTAGGTGTCATTCTGCCGCCACATGGCGGGAGTGACATTGCGGAAATCGGGGTTGCGGTTTATGGGGAAATGCTGTTTGTCGGTGCGGAAACCCACGAGCTGGTTCGGGCTTTTTTCCAATGCCTTCTTGAAAGCGTCCTCGAAGTTGACCTCCACGCGCTTGAAATGCGGGGTGTCCACATTGGCGAGATTGTTGGCGATCACCTTCTGGCGCAGCGCCGCGGCGTCCATGCCCTTGGTCGCGGCATGGTACACAACGCTGTCAAAAAATGAATTTAGCACAACAACAACTCCCCCTTTGTTATCAATTTACCACAACTGCATGAACGGCATAAATCTATATCAAATCACAACGAGTGTCAATTAAAATAAAAAAAAACAAGTAAATTAAAATCAGCCTTTTTTATCGAAAAACCGGGGCTGGCGGTCGTCTTTGGGTTTGACGAATTTCTGGAAGATGTCCCGGGCCTGGCGGATCGCGCCCAGGCGCTCGCTCGACTGGCCCCCGAGGCCCTGCACCGCGGCGATGATTTCCTGGTGGGTCTTGTGCAAATCGCGCAGCGCATCAACCAGTTCTCCCACGGAACTGCCGCTGGCCGCAGGATCCAGATCCGGGCGCGCGTCAATCTGCTCGATGCCCAGCGTGTCCAGCTCCACGCGGAATGCGGCGAACCGCTTGTTGAATTCCTGCAACTGGGGTCCCACATCCACCGGCCCGTCCCCTGTCTGGCGGCAGTCGTCCAACAGCCGCGCGCCGGACTGTTTCACGGCCCGCGCCAGCTTGATGCACTCGCGCACTTTTGCCTGTGTGTCTTCAAATGCGGTCATAAACAGTTCCTGTTTTCCATGAAACTTCCCATTGCGGCGCGCCGGGATCCATTATACTGAAAATTCCGCAGTTCGCCATGGAAAAATGGAAAAAGCTCCAAAATTGTTGCGTTTTTTGTGAAGTGCGCCGCATGGCACGGGTCAGCGCGGCGCCTGGCTCATCGGCCCCATGTAGTCCCGTTTGAAATTCCACGGTTCCTTGGGGTAGATGGCGCCTGTCTGCCGCAGCCGGGGCTTGAACCCGCCGGAGGGGGCAGGCCACTCTTCGCGCAGCGGCGCGGCCACCCGCGACACGATGCCGTAGCAGATGACCAGCACCTCGGCGTCGATGTTCCAGTTGATGCCGACCTGGTCGGACTCGCTCAAGGATCTCTCGATGAAACGCA
>JAGUYV010000234.1 GCA_020061125.1 bacterium
CAAGTGCCTGCGCCGCGGCCGGTTCGGCCTCGACGCGCTCTGGCCCTACAACACCGCATACAAGCGCTCAAAGGACGCGAGCTTCGTCAAGCTCTACATTCTTCAGCAGTTCATCTATCACGAGCCGCGCGAGCATTTCCATGTGTTCCTGTCCCGCGGAATTTTCGATCCCAGCAGCTTCTGGGACGCCGAGAATCTGATTGATGTCCGATCCAGCCTGAACAAGCTGCCGCAGATATTGAGCCTGCTGGATCACCCGCGCTTTTTTGCGCGCCTGGCCGCGGCCGCGCATGTCATGACCATGATGGAACGCCACTACAAGCGGTTCCCCGGGCGCTACAACCCGGTAACCTTCCGCGCCTGGCGGCGGCGCACGCGCCTGCTTCTGGACAGGATCCCCCGCGCCGTGCTGCGCGGCGAGGTGTGAAGCGCGCGCAACATGAAACCGGCGTGATGCCATGCCCGAACATGTGTTCGAGGAAACCCTCAAGAACGGCGCGCCGTACCTCATCCGCCCCATTGCTCCGGACGATGTGAACCGTCTGGGCCGCCTTTACAAATCTCTGTCCCCGCAAAGCATTTATTTCCGGTTCATGGCCCCGCTGGAGCGGCTGCCGCGCGCCCTGGTGCGGGATTTGTGCGATGTGAACCCGGAGCGGGAATTTGCACTGGCCGCCGAGGTGCGGCAGGGCCGTGCGCGCGAGTTTATCGGCGCGGCGCGCTGGCTGCGCGAGAGTCACGATCCGCAGGCCGCGCAGATCATGCTCGTGGTGGCGGACGGATGGACCAACCTGGGCGCGGGCCGCACGCTGTACCGCCGCCTCATCCCCATCGCGCGCGAACGCGGCATCCGCACCATGCGCGGCCTCATCCTCGATTCCAACTTCAAGATGATTTCCATGCTCGTGAACAGCGAGTTTACGCTTGATACGGACATCCAGGACGGACTCGTTTCTTTTTCATTTAATATCGGGGATTAACACGAGGGTGCAGGGTGCAAATAGATGGAGTGCGGCATAGAGCGGGGAGCAGGCACGGGCATTCCCTTGCGGGTTTCCGGGCTGGAAAACACGGGTGCGATAATTCATAAAAAAAGACCGGGGCCGGAGCGCACGCGGCGCGCTGCCTGCGGGGCTGTTCCGCGCCGCGGGTCCGGCCCCGATCCCTTTTCAAGACATGCCGGGGAGCCGCACATGTCGCACAGGCATCGGGCGGATTTCGTGTTGCTTAATGCATCAGACAGGCGGCAGCGCCGGGAGTTCGCATTACCGAAAATTTCCCGGATGAAGTGCGCACGGCGCGGATCCCGGTGCGGAATTGTGTTAGAATATAGTGACCGGGCGATTCGCCCAGCCATCCCATGACACGAGGTTCGCTCCCATGCCCGATCCGGGAGACTATCTTCGCATCCAGCGAAAGGAAGAGGACGCCGAGCCGGAAGTCACCGTGCGCGCGCCCATTTCCCAGTACACGCGCCGCAGTGTGGATGTCGAGTGCATCAGCCAGGGCATGCTCGCCGCCGAGGATGTAATCAGCCCCTACGGAACATTCATTGTGCGCAGGGAGCGGGCCATCGAGCACAAGCACATCGGCCAGATGCGCCAGGCCGGAATCACGCGGATCGAGGCCCTGTTCCCTCCGGCGGATGCGGGTCAGCAGCGACTGCACATCAACGATTATCCGGATCATGCCGAGCGTCTGGCGCGGGAACGCGTGATGATCGTGGACGACTCCAAAAGCGTGTGCATGGTGTTGAGCGGCGTGTTCCGCGCCGCGGGACTTAATGTGGCGGGAACCGCCATGGACGCGGAACAGGCCATCCGCATGGCCGGAGAACTCAAACCCACGCTCGTGACCATGGACCTGTCCATGCCGGGCATGGACGGCGCGGCCGCCATCCCCCATGTGATCAAGCGCTCTCCGGGCTGCATTGTGGTCGTGATCTCGGCCCTGGGCTACACGGATCGCATCTCCGAATCCCTGGAAGCGGGCGCGCTCAAGTTTTTCACAAAGCCCCTGGATTACGAAGACCTCAAGCGCCAGTGCATCGAGCTGCTCATCAAGAAACACACTAGCGCATGACCCGCGGCCGCGCTTGTTTGTCCCGCGCTTTGTTGATAAAATCCGCCCTGTAACTACAATTGGGATCATTGCAGTTTGGGCGCTGCCGGGGAGTTTTTCATGCAACTGGGAATGTGTTCGTGGTCGTATCACCGGGACTTCGAGTCAGGGAAAACGGATCTGTTCGAGTGGATGACGCTGTGCGCGCGCGAACTTAAAGTGCATGGCATCGAAATCACCGATGCGCACATGCAGAGCACGGACGAGGATTATGTGCGCACGGTCAAACGCACGGCCGTGGATCTGAACCTCACGATTTCCGCGCTCACGGTGTCCAATGATTTCGGCAGGGAGCTGGAGGAAGACCGGAACGCGGAACTCGAAAAAGTGGAGCGCGCTCTGGATCTTGCCGCGGACCTGGGCGCGCCCATTCTGCGCGTGTTCGCGGGCTGGCCCGAGAATGTCAGAGAGAAAACCGCGCAGGAACGCCGGGACCAGTGGAATGAAATGGCGCGCTGCATGACCATCGCGGGAATGCTCGCGGACCGCAACGGCATCGTGCTCGCCGTGGAGAACCACAACCACGGCGGCTTTCTGCAAACCGCGGATGATGTGCAGCGCCTTCTTACGGACGCGGACTCCGAATGGCTGCGCCTCAATCTGGACACGGGCAATTTCGTGGATGGGTTCGAGTCCATCGAAAAAACCCTACTCTACGCCGTTCACATCCACGCCAAAATGTTGCACATTGACGAAAACGGCCGCGACTTCACCACGGATTACCCACGCCTTTTCGACTTGTTGCGTGATCGCAACTACCGGGGATTCGTGTCCCTGGAGTACGAGGGCGAGGAAGAGTCCGCATACGCGGTCCCACGGGGCCTCGAATTTCTGCGGCGCCTCGCTCGCGAATCCGGCCAATAACCGCAAACGAGAGACACGAAAACCGTGAATAAATCCAAACCGATGTCATTCTGTGCATTCCTGCTGCTTTTCATGCTGGCCGCATTCCGGGCCGCGGACGCGGCGCAGCCCATCATGCGCGTAAGCGAGCTTGAGCCTGGCATGGAGGGAGTGGCCCTCACCGTGATGCAGGGCGGCGAACCCGAGGAAATGCCCGTGCGCATACTGGGCGTGCTCGAAAAAGCCAACAGCGGCGGAGACCTGATTCTGGGGCGGCTGCTCGGCGAGAAATTCGAGCACACGGGCGTGGCCGCGGGCATGAGCGGCTCCCCGGTGTACATTCAGGGGAAACTCGTGGGCGCCATCGGATACGCATGGTCCTTCTCCAAGGATCCCATCTGCGGCATCACGCCCATCGAGGATATGCTCTCGACCATACAGGCCAGCAACGCGTGGCCGGAAACCCCCAAGTCAGCAACACAGCCAATGCCCGATGAGACGCTTGAAGCGCTCGCCGCAGGCCGCGCGACCGCGCCGCACCCCGGGCTGCGCGTGAACCACCCCGCC
>JAGUYV010000486.1 GCA_020061125.1 bacterium
GGCCGCGTGGGTCAAGCTCGAAGGCACCGTGGACAAGGCCAACAAGACGCTGACCGTGTACAGCACGCACTTCTCGCGCTACGACACCTTCGGGTTCCGCGTGGGCGCGCAGCCTGCGGTGATCACGCCACTGCAGTTGCCCAACATCCACACCTATCCCAACCCGTGGCGCACCACGGACGGCGTGCCTGTGAAATTCGCCGCGGACACGGCCAATGGCGACGGCGCCATCGCCGTGGACATCAAGATCTACGACATCCGCGGGTCCCTGGTGGCGGCGGTGAGCAATGTCGTGAACCGCGCGGGCGCGGGCTATCCCACCGAAGCCGCGGAGAACAACGCCGTGGTCCTGGCCCCGTGGAACGCCACCAACCAGGCCGGCCGTGCCCTGGCCTCGGGCGTGTACCTGTACTACCTCACCGCAAAAGACCTCACCAACGGCACCACCGTCACCCACACCGGCAAACTCTCAATATTGCACTGATGCGAAGTTTCAACGGCAAAGCGCCCCGCATGAAAACCGATTCACCGGATTTACTGTGAGTCTGCGGGGATCACCGGCAGGGTGATGCGCGAGGGGTGATCCGCGCCGTGAAGAATGGTGATGGTTGGGACGGTGTTGCCGGGGCTGGCGGGGTCGTTGGCGGGCGAGAGCGCGGGGTGCAGGTTGAAGGTGGGCCAGTCCGCGGCGGCCAGGCTCACGCGGATGCGGTGTCCCTTTTTGAACACCCACGAGGTGGGGTGCAGGTCGAAGGCGAGTTTCACGGGCGCGCCGGACGCGAAAATCTGTGGGTCGTAGTGCGCTTTTTCGTATCCGTGCCAGGGCAGTTCGGGTTTGACATTCACGCGGGCCGCACCGCGCAGGATCATGGTGTCGTTGTCGTGCAGGGCGGCGAAGCCTGCGCGCTGCGGCATTTCGCTGATGAGGATGGCGCGGCCGTCCGGGGCAACATCTTCGAGGTACGCGAAGAAGTCGCCGTCCGGGGCCGTGGACTGCGCCCAGAATTCCACGATGGGGTGGCCGGTGACTTCGGTGTCGCGTTCGAGCGGCGCGGTGGTGTAGGTGAGGCATTTCTTGTCAAGCTCCGCGCGGTCCGGCGCTTCCGGGGGAATGATGAACATGAGCCAGCGGTTGCCTTTGTTGGGGCCGAAGCGGGAGTCGTGCGAGAGGTCGGCTTTGTATTGCATGCTGCCGGGCGCGGGCGCGGACGCGGCCAGTGCGCCGCCGTCCGCGAAGTAATAGTCCGTGGAAACCTGCCGTGACGGGGGCCATTCCTGTTCCTGGCGCAGGCCGCTGTTCATCACATAGAGGGTCACGGGCGGCTCTGTGTCCAGTCCGTTGGGGATGCCCTTGAGGTAGCGGTCGAAGAACCGGAGCTGCTCGCGGCCGATCATGTCCATGTACTTCTGCTGGCTGTCTCCGAAATATTCATAGAACGGGGACATGATGATGTGGTAGCCGGGGAGCATGAGGAGTTTGGACGGGTTGGTGTTTTTGGCGGTGGCGAAGAACAGGGTGGTGCTGCGCGGCTGCGCGTCGAACCAGCCGCCGAGGTGGTAGATGGGGATGCCGGACTCCATGATGGCGGGCACATTTGCGATGGGACTCAATGCGTAGCCGTCAATGCCGCTCCACTGGTCGTCGAAGCCCAGGTCCGCGCCCGTGGTGTCCATGAACTGCGCGGCGGACATCCAGGCGTTGAGGTCCTGGTTGCCGGCGTGCTGTTTTGTGGCGAGGAAGTAGAGGTGCTGGCGGGGCTGTCCGTCCTCGTACTGGGGCGGGTCGTTGGGGTCCTCGGGATAAGCGTAGTCGTCTGTGAACGAGCCGTTTCCGTTTTTGTCCAAGGGAATTTCGTCGAGGAGCTTGCCGTCGCCGTCTTCGTCCGCGGCCGGGGCCGTGGGCATGATGGGGAACATGGCGCCGTCGGTTTTCAGCAGGTTGCTGTTCATCTGCTTCAGGAGTTTGGAATACTCGTTCATGAAACCCTGCGAGTACACGCCGCCGGGGTACAGGTCCTGGTATCCGAAGGGGTAGACCATGAGGAAGATGGCTTTGAGAGCCGAGGGCTTGCGCGCGGCGGTGAGGATCTGGGACATGGCCATGTAGGATGCGCCTTTCATGCCCACGGCGCCGTCGCTCCAGGGCTGCTGCGCGATCCAGGCAAGTAGTTCGTCGCCGTCGTCGCCGATGCGGGGCATGAGGTCCAGGCGTGAGCCGAAGGACGCGCCCGAGCCGCGGATGTCGGCGATGACCACGGCGTAGCCGTTTTCGAGCAGGGTTTTGCTCAAGCAGAACGGGTTGGGAATGACCGCGCCCTCGCCTCCCATAAGGTTGGTGCGGCCCGTGCCGTCGAGAAGCGCGAACGCGGGGTTGATGTATGCGCGGGAGTAGGGCGTGTATTCCACGACCGCGGGGAACTTGTCCCGTTTCGGCCCTTTTCGCGGAAGGTACACATCCACGGCCAGTTTCACGCCGTCGCTCATTTCCACGAACGCGGAAAAGGATTTATAGCTGCTGTATTCCTTTTGCGAGTAACCCGAGTATTCCCAGGGGGAGCTTGTCTTTTGCTGTGCATGCGCGCCCGCGCACAGGGCGAGGGCCAGCGCGGCGGTCATGAGCAGCGCGGTTTTTCTCACGGCATGTCCTCCGGTCGCAAGGTGCGGCGTTACAGGCAGATCATACATGAGAAATGAGGGTCATGCATGAGGGGCGCGCTGAAAAATGGGGAGGTGCTTCTTGATTCGCGGGTCGCGAATAAACCGGGGAGAGGCGTCGCTTCCCTTGCGGAAAGCGGGCCGTCCCGGCATTTTCGCTCCCTGCAAAAGAACGGAATTCACTCCGCAGGGTGAATGGTTTCAATCAGCCCCTTGTTGGGGGTCGGCAGTCAGTGCGCGTGCCCGTCCTGGGGTTTCCCGTCATCAGCCGCGCCGTGATGCTCCTGGGCGCTCTCAATGGCGTTGTGAAGCCCTTCGAGATAATGCGTGAAAATCACATAAGCCTCGACATATTCCCGTCCGGCCTCCACGCTATCGTCTTTGTGCGCGGCTGTTTGCATGACGCGCTCGAAGCGTTCTTTGATTCCGTGTTCGACTTCTTGCCGGACTTTTGGAATAAGCGATTCAATCGAACCCGCGGCCAAAGCGTTGTCGGCGGCGGCCACGGGGGGAGCGACATGTCCCGCGGGCTTGAGTCCGGTGTATGCCGCTCCTTCTCCTTCACGATGCAGACGCACAAGCGTTTCGAAAAAATACTGATCCGCGAGGGCCATGGCGTCGGCGCCCAGGCTGCGCACGGAGACAGCCTTGTCGAACGCCTGCCGGATCTCGGCCTCATGTCCGGGTTTGACCCACTTGAGCACGGCTGTGACATCGCCCGCGGACAGCGCGGCGCGCGCGTCCCGGACCACGGGGCCGTCCAGAGTGTCGCAATGCGCCCACGCAAATTGCTGCAACGCCAGCAAGATCACAATCGCTGCCGTAACGGCTGTTGCCAATCTCATGCCTGTTCGTTTCATGTTTGATCCATCCTTTCTCTTGTTGATGTGCAATTTATCGCCACGGCCGGAAATCATGTTCCCGCCCGGATTTGCTGCTCGAACATTGTCCACGCGATCGTTGCATACGAATCCAGATCAAAATCGCCGCCGGAAAGCCGCCAAAGAATGGCCGAAGGCTGGATCAGGCCCAGAAACATAACGGAAAGGGCATCGGGATCCGCATCTGCCCGGATCTGGCCCTGCTCCTGGCCCAGTCTCAATGTCCCGGCCACTTCCGCGAGGTACGATGAGATGATTGCATACACCTTGCCCGTGCGTTCCGGTCTGGTTTCGTACATATCCTCGGCAAACACGATTCGCGTGATACCGCGGTTTTCCTTAATCAATGCGATGTGCAGCAACAGCAGCCGTTCCAGGCGCCGAACCGGATTTCCGGCTTCACGGCTCGCGATAGCCACATTTTCAAGCAACCTCGCGTGGATAAGATCCAAAACCGCATCCACAATGTCTTCCTTGCTCTGGAAATGCCGGTAAATGGCCGATGGAACCAGCCCGATGCGCCCGGCAATGGACGCCACACTCAATCCGCGCAATCCCTGGTCCGTCATGATTTCCAGTGCGGTTTGTGCAATCTGTTCCCGTCTTAACGCCGTTTGCATTTTTGATGTGTTCATGGCCGCTCCAATGTGAACGCTCATTCACATGAAAAAACATGAAGGAATAAGAGTTTGTTCCCGAAAAAATCGAAAAATAAGAAATACGCGTGTTAATGTTCTTTTTTATTTGATTTCGATTTGATTTCGGGGACGCAGTGTACGGCTGTGCAAATATTCAAAATCGCTGCAGAAAATTCCGGAGCTTGCATCAATTGATGTATTCCGGAAGAATGCTCTCCAGTCGCACGAAATCCATTTGAAAGACCTCGGCTGCGGGAGCGGGATCTCCGGTGTTGTCTTCGCGGATCATGGTCAACTGGTCCGTGGTCAGAGGCGGATCGGGCAGGAGTTTTTCCATGGCGCGCGCCATGGGTTTGGCCAGGGCTTCGGGCATGTGCAGTTTGGCGCGCCTGCGGCCCAGGTGCTCGCCGATCACATCAAGCAACTGCGGCATGGTGTACCTTGCCGGACCCGCAAGCTCGAATATGCGGTTGGCCGCATCCGGGTTGTCCACGGCCGCTGCGAAGCAGCGCGCCACATCCCCGGCGTACACGGGCTGGAGTTTGGCCTTGCCCGCGCCAATTACGGGCACGAAAAGCGGGTTTTTGAAGAAATCCGCGAGCATGGAAATGAATTCGTCGCCGGGACCGAAAATCACCGACGGGCGGAAGATCACAAACGGGATGCCCGCGGCGCGCACGGCTTCCTCGCCTTTCCACTTGGTCTGGTGATACCTGCTGCGCGCGTGCGGCCTGGTGCCGAGCGCGCTCATGTGCACAAAGCGTTCCATGCCGCAAGCCGCGGCCGCGCGCACCGCGTTCACCGTGGCCTGGTGGTGCATTTGCTCGAAACCCGCGCCCGGCTTCTCTCGGATGATTCCCACGAGATGCACCAGCACATCGCGCCCTGAAGCCGCTGATTCTATGGATGCAGGGTCCAACACATCGCCCTGGGCCAGTGCGATACCGCTTCTCTCAAGAGCCGCGGCCTTTTTCGGGTTGCGCACCAGCGCCGTAACCTCATGCCCGGCCTTGAGAAGTTCATCCACAACATAGCCGCCCACGAAACCCGTTGCGCCCGTTATCAGCACTTTCTTCATATCCACCACTCTCCCCATTAACACATCTAACCACAAAACAACGGCCGCGCGCAACCTGTTCCCCGAACGCGGCTGCGGCGGGGAGGGGAAGCCTGGCGAAAAACGGGATCACAAATTTTCACGAATCCGAATAAGTCTGCATAAATGGTTTTGTTCTGCACCCGGAAGCCGGAAGCCGGAAAAGCAATGATAACCACAGAGGCCACAGAGTTCACGGGAACGCGGCCAGCGGCCGCGCAAAAAACAGCGCTCCGCGACTCCGCGTCTCCGCAGTGTCCTTTTGCTTTTCTTGGATTGTACAAAAGCCGGATATTAGCAAATACCGCGCCATCCGACTAGTTTTTTTGCGTAAATAAATTAAAAATCCGACTATTCCTATAGGTCTCTTAATAGCGACATCCGGTGAACGGTTCAAATTCAAAAGAGCCTTTATTTAATAGGAAAAATACACTACTATAACGGTAGTATTTCTCATGTTTGTTTTTTGAAAAAGTGCTTGAACCCGGTGTTCGAAATCATATAATCACTGTGAACAGATAGGATTAGGATGTTTAGAACGGCCTAACTGGCCGGAAAGGCATCGGGGCAGGGAAAAGAGGATTATGAAGCTCTCGACGCGGGCAATCTATTCTCTTCGGCTCATGATCTACCTTGCCGACCATGCCGGCCGCAACACCCCCATCAGCCTCAAGGAAATTTCCCAGGAACAAAACCTGCCGTTCCGGTATCTGGAGCAGCTTGTGGTGGCGCTCAAGACCGCAGGACTGGTCAAGAGCGTGCAGGGCAAGCAGGGTGGTTACATCCTGGGCCGAGATGCGCAGGATATCAAGGCCCTGGATGTGGTGGAAGCCAGCATGGGGCATGTAGAACTGCTCAAGTGCCTGGAGCCGGACGCGCCGTGTTCGTTCCGCGATGTCTGCACTTCGCGGCGCATGTGGGGCATGATTCAAACCCGGATCACCGACATTCTGGCGGAATACAGTCTTAAAGATCTATCTGAATCGGACATGAAGGCGCGCCTGGAGCAGACCCTGCTCGGAGGGGTCGAGACCGGGGCCGCCATGATTTGCGATTGCAGAAGCGAATCTTCCTGACGAGGAGCACTGTGATGCAGGACAAAAAGAACTGGAACTGGGATGCCGGCAAGGAGATGCTCGCCGATGTGGCCGCCATGCGCAAGGCGTATGCGGATGTTCACGAGTTTTCGGTGAGCGCGGACGGCACAAAAATCGCGGCCCCGGTCAAACTCGAAGACGACACCTTCACGGCTGTGTGCAACGGCCAGGCGTGGGAAACCAGTTTCGAGAAGCTGTGGTACGCCCGGTTCAGCCCGGACAACCGGCTCACGGCCCTGGTCATGGAAGACGACGCCTGGACCCTGGCCGCGGACGGGCAGGCGTGGGAGGAAAAATTCTCCTATGCGTGGAACCCGAAATTCAGCGCGGACGGCGCGCACGCGGGCATGCAGGTCAAGCAGGATTTCGACTACACCCTGGCTGTAGACGGGCAGGCGTGGGAAACCACCTTCCTGGCGACACGAGATTTTGCGATCAGCCCCGACGGCGCTCTGGGCGTTGCGCTTGTGCAGGTCGAGAATGTGCCCGAAGCCGATATCTGGAAGTTCAACAGCGGCACCTGGACCGTGGCCGTAAACGGAGCGGCCTGGGACCGGCTGTTTATGAATGTGTGGGGCATCGCCTTCAGCCCGGACTGCAAGCGCGTGGCCACACAGGTGCGCCTCGACAGCACGACTTACACCTTGGCCGTGGACGGAAAGCCCTGGGACCAGACCTTCACCAGCGTGTGGGAGCCGAAGTTCCGGCCGGACAACGGCGCGCTGCTCGCGCCCGCGCGCAACGCCAGCGGCTGGACACTGGTGGAGAACGGCAACCCCATCTGGGACGGCGGTTTCTCGCAGTTGTGGTACATCACCTTCAGTTGCGACGCAAAGCGCATCGGCGCGGTCGTGGCTACGGCGCTCGGAAAATGGACCATCGCCGTGGACGGCAAGCCGTGGAAAAACTCCTGGCGCGACCTGGTCGTCGGCCCGGTGTTCTCGCAGGACACATCCAAAACCGCGGCCGTGGTCAAGCACGAAAACCGGTGGTCCATCGCCGTGGACGGCGAGCAGTGGCCCGACACCTATGACATGGCCTGGGACCCGGCCATCAGCCCGGACAACCGCCTGGTCATGGCCAAGGTGGAAAAGGGCGGCAAGTATTTCATCGGCGTGAACGGCAAGTTGTTCAGCCAGGCGTTCGACGCGCTGTGGGAGCCTGCGTTCAGCCCGGACGGAAGCAAAGTCCTGATCCGGTGCGTCGAGGGCGGCAAATACTACCGGTGGGTTGCGCCGGTCAGTCAAATCGCGGGATGACGAGGGGTTACACCATGTACGAATTCGTGAGCGGACCGTTGTTCTGGATCTCCCTGGCCATCTGTGTGGCGGGCAGCATTTATAAGCTGGTCACCGTCATCAAGCTGGCCAGGAAAGACAAGGTGGTTCTGCCGTACATGCGGTTGAGCTACAGCATGAAATCCATCGGGCGCTGGATCACGCCGTTCGGCACGCGCAGCATGCGTCTGACGCCCATCTTCACAGCCGTGGCGTTCAGTTTCCATATCTGCCTGCTGTTCACGCCGCTGCTGCTGCTGGCGCACCACGAGCTGCTGGGCATCCGCCTCATCCACCTGCCCGACCCCGTGGCGCATGTCATGACCGCCATCGTGATTATTGGCGGCCTGTTCTTCCTGCAGCGCCGCCTGCTGGTGCCGTATGTCAACAATGTCACCTATTTTTCCGACATCCTCCTGCTGCTCCTGGTCATGGCCCCGTTCGTGACCGGGTTCCTGGCCTATTACCAGTGGTTCGATTACCGCACGGTCATCACCCTGCACATGATATTCGGGTGCGTCATGCTCGTGATCATCCCCTTCACGCGCATCGTGCACATGTTGTTTTTTGCGCTGACCCGGGCGTACATGGCCTGTGAGTTCGGATATGTCCGCAACTCCCAGGACTGGTGACGCACATCCTTGAAAGGTGGGTTTTCCATGGGGTTCAAGCCCAGAGAAGAAGTCGCTGATCAGGGCATTGACAAGCGGCTCGAAGAACTAAGCCTCGAACAGATCGAGCAGACCATCAACAAGGTGCTGGCCGCGGAGATGAACGCGCGCATGACGGCCTACCTCCAGACCTGCGTGCACTGCGGCCTGTGCGCCAACGCGTGCCACTACTGCCTGTCCCACAACATGGACCCGAAATACGCGCCCGTGGGCAAGGTCAAGGACACGGTCTGGGAGATGGTCAAGAAGAAGGGCAAAGTCAGCAAGGAGTTCATGCGCACCGCGGCGCGCATCGCCTACACCGAGTGCAACACCTGCCGCCGCTGCAGCATGTACTGCCCCTTCGGAATTGACATCGCGTACTTCATCATCACCACGCGCCGCATCTGCCACCTGCTTGGCATCGTGCCCCAGTACGAGCAGGACACGGTCAACAGCCACTCCGCCACCTTCAATCAGATGTGGGTGCAGCAGGACGAGTGGATTGACACCCTGCAATGGCAGGAAGAGGACGCCCAGGGCAAGATCCCGCTGGCCCGCATCCCTCTGGAAAAAGAGGGCGCGGACATCATGTACTCGGTCATCGCGCCCGAACCCAAGATTCTGGCGCAGCTTCTGGCCAACGCGTCCATCATCATGACCGCCGCGGGCATGAGCTGGACCATGCCCGCCACAGACGGCTGGGACAACAGCAACATGGCCATGTTCTCGGGCGACTTCGAGACCAGCGCACGCCTCGAACGCCTGCACCACGAGACCGCCATCAGGCTCAAGGTCAAGCGCATCGTCATGGGCGAGTGCGGCCACGCATACCGCGGCGCCGTGTACGACGGGCCCAAGTCCAACTCCTGGATGTTCCCTCCCATCCCGGTCGTCCACGCCATTGATTTCTACCACGAGATCATCACACAGGGCAAAATCAAGATCGCCAAGAAATTCGACAAGCCCATCACCGTGCAGGACCCGTGCAATGTCATCCGCAACGCGGGCCTGGGCATGAAACTGCGCGAGATCATGAAGGCCACATGCAGCGACTTCCGCGATGTGGAGCCGCGCCTGGGGCACAACTACTGCTGCGCGGCCGGCGGCGGCGTGATCAACTGCGGCCCCCCGTGGAAAAAGGATCGCGTCAAGGGCAACAAGATTAAGGCCGAACAGCTCCGCGCCACGGGCGCCGAATATGTGGTCACCCCCTGCCACAACTGCCACAGCGGCATCGAAGACATTCTCAAGGAATTCAATGTCCACATGCATGTGATTTTCTTCAGCGAACTGCTTGTGGACCACTGCATGGAAATTCCCGAACATCTCAAGGCAAAGGATTAGGAACATGCAGAACAAATCAGTGAACTGGACAGGAGTCCTGCTGCTGCTCGGGGTGTTCGCGGCCCTGGCGGGCGGATGGCTGTACAAGACCTCGCAGGGGCACGCGTCCGAACACGGCCGCCGCACCTTCGCCATCGAGTTGCCCGCGGACAAGTTCGCCAAACTCGAGCGCCCCGCCGTGCTCTTCGATCACGAAAAGCACACGGAAGCCCTCAAGGACGCGCCCTGCACCGAGTGCCACCGGCAGGACAAGGACTCGGGCGCGCTGGTGTTCGGCGTCATTGACCCGGAAAAGCACACCACGCGCAAGGCCATCACCGATGCGTATCACGACAACTGCATCGGCTGCCACAAGGAGCGCGGCGCAGGCCCCATGGCCTGCGGCGAATGCCATGTGCGCAACGCGCCCGCAAGCGCCCCGTGGCACTCCATGGAGCTGTCCCTCGAACAGCACCAGAAGCATGTGGCCGCCATGGAGGACAAGTGCGAGGCCTGCCACCACGATTACGACGAGCAGGCCAAGAAGCTCGTGTACAAGCAGGGCGCGGAAACCTCGTGCCGCGACTGCCACCGCGAGGCGGCCCAGGACAACCGCCCCTCCATGCGCATGGCCGCGCACACGCAGTGCATCACCTGCCACATGGACCGCGAGAAACAGAATGCGGCCACCGGCCCGGTGCAGTGCCAGGGCTGTCACGACGAGGCTTTGAAACTGCCCGCGCTCATGGACATGAGCCGCGTCAAGCGCCTGGACCGCAACCAGGAGGACATGCCGCTCATTACGGTTAAAGACAATAAAATGAAACCCGTTCCATTCGATCACAAAAACCACGAAACCGTGGCGCGCAACTGCCGCACCTGCCACCACGAATCCCTCAAGGCTTGCAGCGAGTGCCACACCGTGCAGGGCAAGAAGGAAGGCGGCTATGTGAGGCTGTCCGAAGCGTTCCACCGCGCCACCTCGGAACGAAGCTGCGTGGGCTGTCACGAGCAGGTCAAGAAGCAGACCGCGTGCCGCGTATGCCACGAGAGCATGGCCTCCGGCCCCGTGGAGTCGTCCTGCGACACCTGCCACTCGGGCGAAGAGGGCGCGCCCGCGGCCGCGCGCGCGGACCGCGATCCCAACGAGGTCATTGACTGGGCGCTCATGTATGTTCAGGATTTCCCCGAGGATATCGAAGTCAAAACCATCGCGGACAAATACGAAGCCGTGCCGTTCCCGCACCTCGAGATCATCAAGAGCATGAACAAGCTGCTTGGCGGCAACCGCC
>JAGUYV010000473.1 GCA_020061125.1 bacterium
CTGCACGCGCGCCGTACCGCTTCCGCCCTGGTGTGTTGTTCCAGCCTTGTTGCAAGCCAGTACCGCACGCACCAGGCGCCTATGATTATCCCTCCGGGCGAAGACCCCGCCCAATTCGCGCCGGAGGAGCAAGGCCAATCGGTGCGTGAACGGCTCGGCATTCCCGCCAATGCGCCCGTGGCAGGCATGGCTGCGGACCAGCATCCTGGCCGGGGACACGCCCTGTTCCTTCGCGCCGCCGCACGGATCCGCGAGGATGTGCGCGATGCGCACTTTGTGATCGCCGGGCTGAACGCAGACTCGGACCTCGCGCGCGAACTGACCGCCAGCGCGGAGCAGTACGGCCTGGCCTCTCGCCTGTTTATACCGGGACACGAATTCGACGAGGTTTCGCTGATTGGCGCCATGGATGTATTCGTGCATCCATCGCAAAGGACCGAGCCGTTCGGCCGCGACATCGTGCGGGCCATGCTGCTGGGCAAGCCCGTGGCCGCATCCGCATCGGGCGGACCGGACGAAATCGTGCGCAATGCGGAAACCGGCATTCTCGTGGACGCCGGGGATTCCGTGCGCCTGGCCCGCGCCGTGGTGCAGCTTCTGGACAACCCCGAGGTCATGAGCGCTTTCGGAGAAAACGGGCGCGCCCGCGCCCTCGACATGTTCACTATGGAGAGAACCGCGCGGGAATTCCAGGCTCTGCTGGAGCGTGTAATCGCATGAATGTGGCGCTGGCGCACGAGTTTCTTGTCACCTGGGGCGGGTCCGATCTGGTGGCGCGCGAGTTCTGCAAAACTTTTCCCGGCGCGCCCCTGCACACGGCCCTTTACAACGCCGCAGTCATGGACAGGCATTTTCAGGGCGTTGACATCCGCACCTCCGCGCTCCAGCGCTGGCCCATGGCCCTCAAAAAGCACCGCCTCTATATGCCCTTCTTCCCGCTCGCCTTCGAGCAGTTCGATTTCACCGGATACGACCTGGTGTTGAGCAGCCACCATTACGCGGCCAAGGGCGTAGTCACCGGCGCGGACACATGCCACATCTGCTTCGTGCACACGCCCATGCGCTACGCCTGGGACTATTACCACGAGTACATGGCCGGGTTCGGCCGCATGGCGCGCCCGGCCCTGCGCTGGCTCTTTCACTGGCTGCGCGTGTGGGACGCCGCCAGCGCAAACCGCGTGGACTATTTCATCGCCAACGCGCACAATGTGGCCCGCCGCATCTGGAAACACTACCGCCGGCCCAGCACGGTCATTCACTCGCCCATTGAGGCGGACCGGTTCCGCATCGGCAACACCATCGGCGATTATTATCTCGTGGTGTCCCGGCTGGTGCCCTACAAGCGCGTGGATCTGGCCGTGCAGGCGTTCTCCGCGCTCGGCGAAAAGCTCGTGGTGGCGGGCGACGGTCCGGAACTCAAGCGCCTCAAGGCCATGGCCGGACCCAATGTGGAATTCACGGGGTTCGTTGACGGAAAGCAGCTTGAAAATCTGTATTCCGGCTGCCGCGCTTTTCTGTTCCCTGGATTCGAGGACTTCGGCCTCACCCCGCTCGAGGCCCAGGCATCGGGCCGCCCGGTCATCGCCTACGGCGCGGGCGGCGCGCTCGAAACCGTCATCGAGGGACAAACCGGAACCTTTTTCAGGGAACAGACAGCGGACTCTCTGGCTGAAGCCGTGCGCCGGTTCGACTGGCAATCCACGGACCCCGCCGCGGTGCGCGCACACGCGCAGCAATTCGACACGGCCGTGTTCAGGAAAAAAATCGCGGACTTTGCGCGGGACAGGTTTGAGGAATGGAAAGCATCCAGCCCGGCCCTGTGAGGGGGAAAATGCCGCCCGCCGCGTTCCAGACCCTGTTCGCGGGCGTGCGGCTGGCCCTGGACGCTGGCCTGTCCCTGGCAGCGCCCGCACTTGCATATTTCTTCCGCTTCCGCATCGTGTCCCCGGAAATCGTCCCCCCTTCGCAGTCCAATTACATGCTGCTCGGCTACATATTCACCGCTTTGAATATTTATTTTTTCATTGCATTCGGCACCTACAAACCTGTGCGCGGGCGTTCCATCATTGACGAAAATTTCGGCGTGGCCAAAGTGGTAGGCGCAAGCACGCTCATCATGCTGGCCTTCACATTCTTTTTCACGCGTTTCCTGTACTCGCGGCTCACCATCATCTACGCCATGTTGTTCGGAATCTTCCTTCTGGGCTTCGGGCGCGCATTTGCACTCATGATCGAGCGCGCCATGCTGCGCCGCGGGCACGGGCTGAAACGCCTGCTGTTCGCGGGCACGGGCCGGAATTTCAGGGCGCTGCGCCGCGCCGTGTCCGAGCGCCCGGACCTGGGATTCGCGCTCTGCGGCTATGTGGAGGAGCGACAGGATCATGCTCTGGCGGACGTCCCGCTTCTCGGCCCGCTGCATGAACTGGAGGCCGTCATTCTGCAGCACGAAATTCAGGAGCTTATCGTCACCCTGCGGCCCGAGGCGCACGACGCGGTCAGCGGAATTGTGGATCTGTGCGACCGGCACGGCGTGGACTGCCTGGTGGCGCCGGACCTGCAATCCATGATTGTGGGCGGCCATAACTATGACGAGATCGCGGGCATCCCGGTTATCCGGGTCAAGGGGCTTCGCATGCGCGGCCTGTCCGCGTTCGTCAAGCGCGCCGCCGATGTTGTTCTATCCCTGCTGATTCTGCTTCCGGCGCTGCCGCTCATGGCCGTTATCGCCGCGGCCATCCGCCTGGATTCCAGAGGACCGGTCTTCTATATGCAAAAGCGCGTTGGACTGGACGGCCGCGTGTTCTGGATGTTCAAGTTCCGCTCCATGCGCACAAATGTGGAAGCGTCCTCTGGGCCGGGCTGGTCCAGCGACAAAGATTCGCGCGTCACGCGCCTGGGTTTGATTCTGCGCAAGATGTCCCTGGACGAACTGCCCCAGATTTTCAATGTGCTGCGCGGAGACATGAGCCTGGTGGGGCCGCGCCCGGAACGCCCGTACTTCGTGGAACAATTCGAGAAGGATGTCCCGCGCTACATGCAGCGGCACCGCGTCAAGGCCGGCATGACCGGGTGGGCGCAGGTTAACGGTCTGCGCGGCGACACTTCCATAGAGGAGCGCGTGCAGTACGATCTCTACTACATCGAAAACTGGTCCCTGGGATTTGACATCAAAATCATCATTCTCACAGCCGTGGACATTGTCAAGGAAATCCCCGGCGTGGTGAAGCGGCTGAAAGAAAAGGATTGACGCCGGGAACGCGCCGCTGGCGCCCGGCAGCCCGACATGAAGATCTGCCTGATTCAGCCATACGACGCGCGCCGCCATTATTACGCCATGATCCCGAGCGCGGGGCTTGCCAGTCTGGCCGCGGTGTGCGGCCGCGCCGGCCATTCCGTGCGCGTCATAGACGCCCTGGCGCGCCGGCTTTCTCCGGAGCGGGTTGCGGACCTGACGCGGCGTGAGCATCCGGATGTAGCCGGCGTCACTTTTTTCACCCCGGACCACGCCGCGGTGCGCGAAACCGTGCGAGAACTCGCCCGCATCACCCCCCGCCCCGTCATCGCCCTCGGCGGCCCGCATCCCACCTTCGAGCCGGAGGAAACCTTGCGCAGTATCCCGGACGCGGATGTCTTGTTTCTGGCCGAAGCAGAAAACTCGTTCCCCGCGTTTCTGCGGGAATTGGAAATCACCGCGAACGCGTCCCATGCGGCGCTGCGCACGCCGGGCACGGCGTTCCGCGAAGCGGGCGAAACCCACATCGCACCCGCGCCGCAGCCCGTGGACCTGCGCTCTCTGCCACGACCCGATTGGGCGCTGTTCGAGCCGGAAAAATATCCCACCGCGCCCAACGGCATCTTCTCCCGTCACCCCCGCGTGGCCCCTGTCATCGCCACCCGCGGCTGCCGCTTCAATTGCTCCTATTGCGCCGTGGGCCGCATGCTCGGTCACACAGTGCGCACTCGCGACCCGAATGACATCGCGCAGGAAATCGCGGAACTCCGGGAACGCGGCGTCGGAGAAATCCATTTTATGGACGACTCGTTCACCGCGGACCGCGATTTCGTTCTGGCGCTCTGCGAGGAGTTGATGAAAAGCAACCCGGGCCTGGTCTGGGCATGCCCCAACGGCGTACGCCTGGACTCACTGGACGAACCCGTGCTGCGCGCCATGCAGCGCGCCGGGTGTTATTCCTTCGCCGTAGGCATCGAATCGGGATCCCAGCAAATCCTCGACAGCATGAACAAGGGCCTGAACCTCGAAACCGTGACAGAAAAAGTGCGCCTGGTGCGCCGCGCAACAAATATCAGGATGACAGGCTTTTTCATCATCGGGTATCCCGGCGAAACCGCCTCGGACATCGAACGCACAATCCGCCTGGCCCTGGACCTGCCCCTGCACCGCGCCAATTTTTTCAACTTCACGCCCTTCCCCGGAAGCCGCATCTACGAAAAACTCAAGAACAACGGCGAACTCCGGGATCTGGATTATTCGTCCCTGTACATTCACAAAATCGCGTACGCGCCCGAAGGTATGACCAAACAGCAACTCGAGGAGCTTCAAAAACGGGCGCACCTGCGCTTTTACTTGAGACCGCGCATCCTGGCCGGACTCATGTCCGAAGTCAAATCCCCGGCCCAGGCGCGCACCGTGATCGCCCGCGCCGGATCCATTCTGTTCCCGCACGGGCACAGACAGTAACGACGCGGACAGGAGCCGCTTATGTTTTTTTATATGATCGTATTCTTCAGCGCCGGATTCGTGGCTCTGGACATGCTTCACCGCAGGGTGCGGACCCGGTCCGCGGCGTTGCGCGCCAGCGTGTCCGCGCTGAAAATCGCATGCGGCATTCTGGGGTTCTGCTATCTGCGGCCCGTGCTGCAGGGATTCGCATCCACAAATCCCTGGCTTGCGCTGGCGGGCGCCGCTGGCATCTCGCTCCTGGTGGCCAACGCGCACGGCTACAGGCCCGCGGCGCGCGCCTTTCTGGCCGTTCGCTGGCTTTTCATCATCGGCCTGCCTGTGTCCTCGCTCTGGTTCGTGGTGTTTTACAACACGCGGGACGATTGCGCCCGCGTCATGAGCGACGCGCGCATCAGGCCCCTGCTCTCCACCTGCGCGCCGCACACCGTCAACGGCCTCCAGCGACGGTTTCCGGACCAGTACTGGAAAACCGTGCTGCGCAATCTGCAGCCCCGCAGCGTGTTCCTATCCACAAAACCCGGATTCGCGTACATAGGGACAGGAAACGAGGAGCAGCACGAACCCGTCCAGCTTCTGGGCCTTGTGGATCGCCGCGACGGCAAACTGGTGCGCGCACAGAGCGCGCCCGCGGTGTTCCGAGGCTACTGCGACCCGGCCACAAAAAAATGCTCGGCCGCCATTTCCGGATCTTCAGAGCTTTATGTTTTCGACGACGCCACAGGCAAGCGGGAAAAGACCATAAAATTCCCGGTGCGCCCGCGCTTCATGCTCCACCCGCCCGATTCGCGCATCCTCTACATTGGCGGCGACCGCGACCCCATCGTGTCCGTGTTCGACCTCGATTCATTCTCCGTGATTTCCCATGGCCGCGGTCTGGCCGTCCACAGGGGCGTAGCCCTCAAGTGCCTGGGCGACGACCAGGACCAGGGCATGACCTTCATGGCCTTCAACACCAAAACCCGCGAGCTGAATATCACCCCCGAATGCCCCATCTACAACACCCTGCTGCTGCGCACTTCCCTGGACACGAAAACTTCAGAACATTTCAACCTCGGATTCATCAACCATCTCTGGAGTATGGGCTACTTCCTGGGCATGGAGATTGATCCGGAACTCAACGAAATTTACATCGCCAGCCCATTGAGCGGATCCGTTTACATTTATGACTACAGCACGCTGCAGCTCAAGCACAGCATCCGCGTGGGAGTGGGACTGCGGGAAACCACTTACGATCCCCGCCGCAAACTCCTGTTCGCGGGACAGTATGTAAATGGATATTTATATGTCATAGACATGCGCGCGCGCGCGATTCGCGGCCAGATCTTCATTGGCAAGCGAAACCGGCAAATTCTGTTCGACCCAGCCACAAACCGGGTGCTCACCACCAGCGCAAACGGATTTCTGGATGTAGATGTTTCCGGATTTTAGCGTTTTCCGGCGTTTTTCGCCTTAATTCCCGTTTTCCATAACTATTGATATTTTCTTGCCGCTTTACGATCATATCCTCCTGTTTTATGATAAAATAGGTTTTGACATATAAAGATTGCTGTTGTTAGAAAACTTTTAACAACTTTTGCGGATTTCCGCTCACTATAAGATATCGGGAGAAAGCCTTTTGTCTGATTTCGTACATCTTCATGTTCATACCGAGTACAGTCTGCTGGACGGCGCCGCGGCCATACCCAAGCTGGTGTCGCGCGCCGAGGAATATGGCATGAAATCTCTGGCCATCACCGACCACGGAAATATGTTCGGCATTGTCAAGTTCCAGCTCACCTGCAAGGACCACGGCATAAAACCCATTCTGGGCTGCGAGGTGTATGTGGCCCCGCGCGGGCGCACGGACAGAGTCCACGAATTCGACGCCAAGGCGTTCCATCTCACCCTTCTGGCCGCGTCCCAGGAAGGGTATCTGAACCTCATCAAGATGGTATCCGAGGGATACATCAACGGGTTTTACTACAAGCCGCGGGTGGACCGCGAGCTGCTGGCCGCGCACGCGCACGGGCTGATCGCCTTGAGCGGGTGCCTGGCAGGAGATGTGCCCTCACGGCTGCGCAACGGCGACCTGGACGGCGCCGAGCGCTCCGCCCTGTGGTACCGCGACACCTTCGGCAAAGACAATTTTTTTCTGGAAATCATGGACAACACCGTGGACGACACGGCCAAGGTCAACGAGCGCCTGGCACAGTTGAGCGCGGCCACCGGCATTCCCCTTGTCGCCTCCAATGATATCCATTATGTGGACGCCGAGGACGCGCTCATTCAGGAAGTGCTCATGTGCATAGACCAGGGCACCACCTTGACCGACACCACGCGGTTCGCGTTCGACACCAGCGATTACTACCTCAAAAGCCAGGAGCGGATGCGGGAGGCGTTTTCCCGCTGGCCGCAGGCGTGTGACGCCACCCTCGATATTGCCGCCCGTTGCAATTTCGCTCTCACCTTCGGAAACAACTACCTGCCAAAATTCGAACTGCCGGACGCCAAAGACCCCGACGATTATCTGCGCGAGATCACCATGCAGGGCCTTGCGCGAAAATATCCCGGCGACCTGCTGCTTCCCGTACACACAAAACAGGCCGAGTACGAACTGGGCGTCATCAAAAAAATGGGATTCTCGGCCTACTTCCTTATCGTGTGGGACCTGCTGCGATTCGCGCGCAGCCAGGACATCCCCGTGGGGCCGGGCCGCGGGTCCGTGGCAGGCAGCATCGTGGCGTTCGCCCTGGACATCACCAAGATTGACCCCATCAAATACGACCTGCTCTTCGAGCGCTTCCTCAACCCGGCCCGCGTATCCATGCCCGACATTGACATGGACTTCTGCTACGAGCGCCGCAACGAGGTCATCGAATACTGCCAGCACAAGTACGGCGCGGACCGGGTCGCACAGATCATCACCTACGGCCGCCTCATGGCCAAGAACAGTATCCGCGATGTGGGCCGCGTCATGGGCATGCCCCTGCCCCAGGTGGACCGCATCGCCAAAATGATCCCCTTCATGATCCCGGACAAAAAGGTCACGATTAAAAACTGCCTGGAGCTTGTCGAGGATCTCAAAACCGCTTATGAAAAAGACCCCGAGGTCAAGCGCCTGCTGGACATCTCCATGCAGATCGAGGGCCTGGCGCGCAATGTGGGCGTGCACGCCGCGGGCGTGGTCATATCGGAAAAGCAACTCACCGAGCATGTTCCTCTCTACAAAGCCCCGCGCGACGACAACGAGATGTACATCACCATGCAGGAAGGCGGGGACCTGGAAAAACTGGGCCTGCTCAAAATGGACTTCCTGGGCCTGCGCACCCTCACAGTGATCTCCGACGCCGTGAAATTCGTGCAGGAGCGCACCGGCCGCGAGATTGACATTGACAACATCCCGCTCAATGACCGGCCCACTTATGAACTGCTCGGCAAGGGCCTGTGCGACGGCGTGTTCCAATTCGAGGGCAACACGGCCAAAAACCTCATGGTGCGCCTGCAGCCCACCAACCTGGACGACCTCATCGCGCTCAACGCGCTCAACCGCCCCGGCCCCCTGGGCGGCGGCATGGTGGACGACTTCCTCAACAACCGCAACAGGCAGTCCGCGGAAATTGATTATTTCCATCCGGACCTCGAGCCCGTGCTGCGCGACACCTTCGGCATCATCCTGTACCAGGAACAGGTCATGCGCATCGCGCAGAAAATCGGCGGCTTCTCCCTGGCCGACGCCGACAACCTGCGCCGCGCCATGGGAAAAAAGAAAAAAGAGGAAATGGACAAGGCGCACGGCGCATTCGTGGAAGGCGCTCTCAAGGACACCACTGCGGAGGGCGAGCCGAAAAATGTTTACACAAAGCAACTCGCGGAAAAAATGTTCGAACTCATGAACTATTTTTCGGGCTACGGATTCAACAAGTCCCACAGCGCGGCCTACGCTTTCGTGGCCTACCAGACCGCGTGGCTCAAGGCCAACTACCCGGTCGAGTTCATGGCCGCCCTGCTCACCAGTGTGATGCAGAGCACGGACAAGGTGTCCAAATACATTCAGGAATGCCGCAACATCGGCATAGAAGTCGCGCCCCCTGACATCAACATGGGGTTCGCCAAATTCCGGCCCGTGGACAACCGCATCCTGTACGGGCTGGCCGCAGTGAAAAATGTGGGCGGCAACGCCATCGAAGCCATCATCCAGGAACGCGAAACCGGCGGCCCGTTCAAAACCATCTTCGACCTGTGCTCGCGCGTGGATTTGAAAACTGTGAACAGCAAGACCCTTGAGGCGCTGGTGCGGTGCGGCGCATGCGACAGCCTGCCCGGCAGCCGCGCGCAGAAAATGGCGGTTCTGGACGAAGCCATGGAGCTGGGCCGGCGCGCGCAGCGTGACCGCGCCTCCGGCCAGGCGTCGCTGTTCGGTGATGATTTCGACAGCACGCCCGCGTTCGAGCCTTCCCTGCCCCAGGTCGAAGAGTTCTCCACGGAAACCATCATCGCCGACGAAAAAGATCTCCTCGGCCTGTACCTCACTGTGCATCCATTGGACCCGTACCGCGATTGGATCAAACAGCACGCCACGGTCAACGCCGTGGACCTCATGGATCTCACTCCAGCCGAGCGGCGCGATGTATGTGTGGCGGGCATCATCCAGCATGTGCGCGACTTCACCACCCAGCGCGGCGATTCCATGGCCATCCTCGAAGTCGAAGACCTCACCGGGACCGTGGTCTGCTCCGTGGGGGGCGAGGAATACCGCCGCTACAAGCCGGAACTCAAGGAAGGCAATGTCGTTTTCGTGAGGGGCAGAATTTACATTCGAACCTACCAGGTCAAGGGCGAGGCGCGGGAAGAGGCGCGCGTGGTGTGCAAGGAACTGGACAACCGCCAGGGATCGGCGAACCAGGCCCCGGCGAAAAAAATCCACACCATGCACTTCCGCATGTCCGCGGACAACGCAAAAGCGCCGAAACTCGTCGGGGAACTCAAAAACCTGCTCAACGCCAACCGCGGCGAAAGCAGGGTCATCCTGCATGTGGACAACAACGGCGACAGCAAGGATTTCCTGCTGCGCGGCAACGAGGTGCGCATATCCGGAGAACTGCTGCGCATCTGCCGCTCGTTCTTCGGCCAGGACAATGTTTGGGTGGAATCAAGGGTTGCGGACTGAAAATCAGACAATGCCCTTTTTGTTGAGGAATACCCCGTAGCGTCTGTCAACGCCCATGATGTGCCCCACGAGCCACTGGGTCAGAAACCCGATCAATTCCGGCGTGTCGAATTCCCTGTAAACATCCTTGAGCTGTTGCAGTTCAGCGACTTTTATAGTCAGCGCAATGTGCGCCTGCCGGTGATCGTAATAGTCGGGATAGTCGTTCTCCTGCATGAGCTTTTCTTCGGCTTCGAAGTGCGTCCTGACATAATCCATAAGCCGTCCAAGCGCGTCCATGAACGCCTGCTTGCCACTGCCCTGCGCATGCGCTTCATCCAGCTTGTTCAACAGGCCCACCAGAATCTTGTGCTGATCGTCCATGGAGCTTATGTTCACGGAATATGCGTTTGTCCATTCAAATGCGGCCATGTGCGGCTCCCTGTTTTGTCAGACTATGGTATCCGGCGTGATTTTACAGGATCCAGGTGTCGCCGTAAATTGCTGCCGGACAAACTTTTCGAAACATTTTGCAAACATTTCAGCGGGGAATCCGGTTCCCATACCTGTAAATGTGCGCTGCCCGCTCTCACACATGAACGGGGCGTTCGTCCACGATCCAGTCGGCCTTGAGGCCCGTGCGCGCGAACAGGCGGCGCTCGATGTCGTCCGCGCTTGTGAACACGATTTCGCTGGGAGAAATCTCGCACGCCAGCTTCACGCTCTTGCGCATGGCCGCCGTGATGTCCTGCTCGTTCGCGCCCTGCGCCGCGACCGCGAGCACGCGCAACCAGTCGCGTGAAAACGGGTCCTCGGGGTTTTCCTTTGTGATAACCACATGGAACGATTCCACTCCCGGCGTGCCTCGAATCGCGGTCTGCAAATCGAGCAGGTTCACGCGCGAGCCTTTTATTTTGGTGAAATCCTTGACCGCCCGGCACATGGGCGTGAGCAGGCGCGGGCCGGTTCGCCCGCAGTGAGGACATTTGTCCCACACCATTCCTTTTATCAGATCGCCGGTGTAGTAACGGATGAACACCGTGCCGCGGTATCCGATGTGGCTGAAGGTCAGAACGCCGGGCGCGCCCTCGGGGACCGGTTCGTGCGTATCCGGGTCCAGGACTTCCCAGTAGAAATTTTCCGGGCTTAAGTGGATGCCGCCGCCTTCTGCGCATTCGTAGAACGCGCCTTTTAGCTCGGTCATGCCGTAGCCCTCGATGATTTTCACGCATTCGCAACCCAGGGCTGCGAACAGGGATTTGAGGCGTTCGCGATACGCGGGCACCATGGGTTCGGCCGCGACAACGGCGTATCGGATGGTGTCAATCTTGGCGATCTCGCCCCGCTCGCGCATCTTCACGGCGGTGTCGAGCCAGTGCGTGAGATATGACGGGATGGCCACCACATAATCGAACCCCACGCGCTCGGCGAGCTGCACCTGGCGCTCGGTGGGCATCACGGATCCGCCGCAGGTGTGGAACACACTGCCGCCGAGAAGCATCTGCGAAAACACGACCTGGAAAAAGGCCAGGTGCGGCGCCGCGGGAAACAGGTTGAGGCACTTGTCTTCGAGGGTGATGCCGCACCAGTTGGCCATGGCGGCCAGGCGCGGCGTGGCTACCAGAATGTCGTGCAGGGTGTACAGGGCCGGGCTTGGGTTGCCGGTGGTGCCGCCGCTGGCGTGGAAGTGCATCGGCAGCCACTCGCGCC
>JAGUYV010000232.1 GCA_020061125.1 bacterium
CCAGGGCCGCGGGCGCGTCCCCGCCCGGCGCCGGGCTTTCGGGGTTGATGAAAATTTTCGGCCGGTTGTCCGTCTGGATCGCCGTCATGGTGTCAATCTTGGACGCCACCAGCGCGCTGCGGAACACGCGCCGCTTCTCGTCCTCGCTCGCGCCGTCCGGGTTCTGCCAGTACGCGCGCAGGCGCTTGTTCAGATACATCTCGCGGTTGTAGCGGATTTCGTGGTGCGCATCCTCCATCTTGTGGCGCGCGGCGTCGAACCGGTCCTTGAGAAACTTCAGCAAATCCTCGCGGTACTGCGTGTCCGCTGCCGCCTGCGTATTGTGTTCGCTCATGGGCGTCCTCCCTGTGAGTGCGCGCCGGGCCGCGCCTGGCGCGGAGTTTTCAAAGCGCACAAAAAAACGAGACACACAAAAGCGGACACGCCAGCCCGCAAAACCCCGCGCCCGGCAGCGCACCGCAAACAGGGATATCAAGATTTATTCGGGCTTTTCGTGAAAAACAAAGTCTTCGGTCCAAAAATTCCCGGCCCCGCAAAACCGCCCGCGGCCCAATAATTGACCACACGAATATTGAGACACATTTCGCAAAGCGCGAAAGTAAATAAAATAATCACTGCGGCACTGATGAAAAACCGGATACGGGGCTGTTGAGCAACACCTTCAAAAGTTGCATAAAGACGCAAAAGCAGCAAAAAACGGGGACTGGGAACGCGGCGAATTTCCGCGTGCCTGTCCCTGTATAAAAGCGCGACATAAATAAAACTTCGGGATGACATAAATAAATTGAGTTTATGGCCTGTATGTGTAGTGGCTGATGCGGGCTTTATGGTCTGTTATTGGGTTGGCACGGGTTTTGCCTGTGGGCGGCTGGTGCTGTTGGCACGCTCTTTGCTATAGGCTGCCTTCCCCATCTTCGGCCGTGGACTCCTGGGCGTCGCTGATGATCATTTCCGGCGGGCGGTTATACGGGTCTTCGGCAAGCGCCGGGATCGGTGCCACGCGCACGGTCAGCGGGCGGCTGCGGTACGGGTCCGGGCCGGTGATCTGGAGCACATGCAACCCCTCGGGCAGGGCAATGGGTGTGCCGGGGGTGATGCGCAGCGGGTGCCGGGCATCGTCTACCTGTAATTCGAGCAGCCGTGGCTCGCGCCCGTAACTGGCCCACAGCGCATCAATGTCAACCAGTATCTCGATTGGGTATCCGGCGACCGGGCCGTCCACCACGCCGAGGTCCGTGCGCTTGTGCTCGTCCGGCAGCCGTGTGCCGCCCATGTCGGCCACAATTACCGCCGCCGGGTCCACAATGCTGCCGGGGAGCCGCACCTTGCCAGGTGCAACGGGGCAGACGGGCACCAGGGCGGCGTCTGCCGCATTATCGCCATTTAACGGGGGCGGCATACCGGGCGGAGGCGCGACGGGCGGATACGGGCGTGCGGGCGTGCCGCAGAACCCGAGTGAGAGTTCGAGCAAAGGCGCCTCGATAAAATGCCCGTCAAAACCGGGGGCAAGCCCGCCGTCCTCGATCTCCCATACATGCCTCCGCGTGATGTCGAGGTCCACATCCATGTCCGGCGCAAGCTCCGCGCCGTTGAACCCGTCAAGCGGGACGAACAGGTGAGGGACTTCGGTGATGCCCTCCACCACGCCCGTGGCCGGGTTCACCAGTGCGTATCGCAGCCGTTTTGCTTCGTTCATGAGAGTTTTCCTTTCGCCAATATCTCGTAATCAACTTCAATGGTGTCCCAAATGTCATCGAGCACCCAGCCCGTGGTGTAGAGCCAGAAATATGTTTTATTTCCAGAGCTGAAAATTTCCTTCACAACAGAAGTGGCGCCGCCTGACACATTGATCCATTCGAGCACGGGCTGGAACACGACCTTGACCTTTGCGGTCCCTGAATCGTAATAAGCATAGGCTGACATCACCGTGCTGTGGCACGCATACGCGCCGCCGCCCGGAGCAAAAGCCTCTGTGACCCTGCTCGCACCATTCACATAATGCCCGTATGCGCTCGTTCCGCTGTCGTATGGACGCCACCGATAGTTCAAATATGGAACCACGCTTGTGGCGTAGGCGACCTCCAGCGTGTAGGGCCACGAGTCCCTCTTGGCGATGGTGCCGGACGCGATGATGCCATCGAGGGATTCCCGCGTGGCGGATTTGAACACAGCGCCAGCGATGGTGTCCGACACGAACGCATTTTCGGTGCTTCCGGACGCCGTGATCATGGCGTCGCCCGAAGCGTTCAGCAGGTAGAACCCGCCTTTGAGCCAGAAACCCATCGTGTTGGCGGCCACGGTGCCGAGGCCAGTGCCCGCCGACATGCCGCCGATGTTGCCTATGCGGCACCGCTCGGCGCTGCTGGCAAACACCTGGAAGCCCGTGTTCGTGTTCAGGGCCAACCCGATGGGGCTGTCCGTGCTGGACAGCGGGGCCTCTGTGTACGCCGTAACCTCGTTGCCAGGCTCGTGCTTAACGCTGTCCAGGATCAGATAGTTCGCGCTGCTGGCCGTGAGGCGCGCCTCAAACCATATTTCCGCAAACATCTCCGTGGCCCCGGCAGTGTATGAATAGCTCGCGCGCTCAAGGCTCGTGTTTGTGAGCGTCGCGGACTCGGCCGTGAGCGCGCGCACATTGGATGTGCCGTCGTAATTGTAGGTCAGCACCTTGGCGTAATACGGCTGGCCTGGGCTGGCGTTGCTCGCGCCCCTGGACCAGGACACCTGGTATTTTACGCCGGGCTGGATGCGGATTTTCGGAGTATTTGCGAACGAACGCTGGGCCGTGCTCGCGTACAGGCCGATGGAGAACCGGCCCGTATGATGTCTGTTTTGGGCGCTCGATTCTCCCAGCGCCATGCGGTCATAAATGTAAATGGAATTGCCAGACCATGTCCCCGCGTAGCTGTATGTCCAGCACGGAAGAAGCGTCGTTGTGGCGCCGAGCGCGCCCGTGGCGTGCACCTGCTCGAACCCGCCGTTCGGAACCATGTTGCCGGGGGACTCGGCGTTGGATAGCACCCGGTCCGTATCCCCGCCAATATTCATGCTCCTTTTTAATCGTGCGGTGCCATCTGCAAGGACCACAAGCGCGGGGTCCGCCTCATCGCCGACAATCAGGTCCAGGAACCGCCCGCCGTAGCGCGTGACCGCGTTCCATGTGAATTGCCCGATGTACCCAATCACGGTGCTGGCCGCGTTCATCACGCGGACATAAATAGGCTTGGAGCCGCTGCCGCCCACATCAATTCCAGATGTCGAAAGGTGATTCGTCAGAATTGTATTCGCCGTGATGTCGTCACCCTCGATTTTTCGCACCACGCCGCTGCCCTGGCTGCTCGGGTATGTGTATTTGTCGCCAACAACATCGGAAATGAAATCTATGGGGCAAACCTTGACATAGTAGGTATTTCCCACGGTGCCCGTGAACTCGCCCACGCCCAGGCCAGAGATTGATGGCGCGGCCTGGGTCACGAGGGTTGTCGCGTCAGGTGAAAAACCGCTGGTCAAGCTCGCATGGATGTCGTAACGAATGATCGAGGGGTCGTTCGTACAGGCAAACTGCACCCGCAATTTCACCGCCGGGATCTGAATCACATCCGGAACACCGGTTATTGTTGGCGCGGCCTTGCTCACATTCAATTCCGTGGCCGCCGCGCTCTCATTGCCGCTGCGGTCGAACGCTTTAATCCAAAGCTGATATGTGCGCTTGGTCGGCGCGAACGGGTATCGTGTTGTGCGCAGGTCCGTGGCGAGCACCGTGCCCGCCGCCCAGGACGCGCCATCGCGTATCTCGTAGTGCGACAGGTCGTTGTTGGCATCCGTGGCCGTGTTCCACGCCAGCTCGAAGACCCCGCGGGCGATGGAGTAATTGAATCCTGAAACATTGCTCGGGGCCGCGGACTTGCCGGCCAGGGTGATGCTGCCATAAGGGGCGGTGCCTGCCGGGGCGCGGCGGCCCGTTACGGAAACCGAAATTACGCGCACATGGTATGTGCTCCCCGCCTGGAGTTCGGTAATCAGGAATGTGCCATCCGTGGAAATCCCGCGGTCCTTGTAGGTGGAGCCGCCGTCCGTGCTCACCTGGATGATGGCGTGGCTCCAGAACTGCGACGCCCGGGTCGGTGGCGTGAAATCCACGGTGATCTGCGGGATCCAGGCGCCGTCGCCTGGCGCGGCGTTGGTCTCGGACAGGGTCAGGCCGGTGCAGTGCGCTGGCAGGGCCTCGGGATCCGGCAGGCTCGACACTTCGGAGGCGTCAAACTGGATGCCCGCCTGGTCGGCATAGATGGAGCTGATGTGCTCCTGGGCGGTGATGCGGCGGCGGCCGTCGGGCAGTTCCGACAGCTCCTGGATGCGGAATTTTTTCGAAGTCCAGCCCATGTCCGCGTCCGTGAGGTCCACCATGTCCCCGGCTTCGAGTTCGAGGCCGTCGTAAGCGCCCTCGTACACGGCGGTCCACTCGGTTTCACGGGCCGTGTTGCCGGCCTGGCGCGCGAGGCGCCCGGCCTGCGAGCGGCTGGTGCACCAGGGCAGGGAAATCTCGCGCTTGATCACGCCGTCCGCGGCCTGGCCCGCGGTGTCGTTGTCCACTGCGCTGTCCGCCATCCAGTCCCGGTGCGGGTTCACCCAGTGGGCGATGGTGCGGTTTGGGCGCTCGATGCGCGGGACCTGGCGGTACGAGAGCGTGCCGTCCAGGATGTTCGAGGCGTCGAAGCTGAACACGCTGGCTTCGTCGCGCTCCATGCGCAGGTGGAACTGGCCGCCAGAGTACACCAGCATGCACCCGCAGGACGCGAGCATGTCGGACACAATGTCCCGCGCCTGGCGTTCGTCGGAGATGATGCCGTTGAGCGTTGCGCGCACGGCCGGAACCAGCTCGAACACTTCGAGTTCCTTGACATCGCCCTCGGAATTCACGCTGTTGCCGGAGATGTACACCTTGACATAGCGCACATTGCGGGCCGTGAATTCCACGATTTGCGTGCCCGCGTAGTCGTTGCCCGAGCCGGTGCCGTCGAACACGGTGTCATAGGTGGAATCGTCCGTGCTCACGGTGATTTTGTAGTTGTAGAAGTAGCGGTCGTCGGGGTCCCAGAGGTGCAGTTTAATGAGGTCGGTGTATTTTGAAGATCCGAGGTCGAGCTTGCCAAGGTACACCAGATTTTCATCTTGCGCGGCGTGCACGCTCCACGCGGATCCGGACGCGGCCAGGGATCCGTCGTTGCCCAATGTCGGGTTCGTGCCGCCGGTGATTGTGCCGGCCGTGGCCACATTGTCGCCGCGGTCGTACTGGCCCGTGACCGTGGCCTCGGCAAGCTGGGCCACGGCGTAGAAGCTGTCATCGTTGATTGCCGCCTCGGGAATGCCGCAGATTTCGACCAGGAAATCTCGGATCACCCATGCCGCGTTGTTGCTCCATTCCGTGGTCCAGAAGGCCCCGTCGTACACTGCGATTTTGCGGCCTTTGACGATGGCGGTCACGGCCGCGTCGCCGGAAAGCTGCTCGCCGGCCTTGATGGTGGCGGCCACATAGGCGAGGTTTTTCACGCTGCCCTTGTAGTGGCCGTCCATGCGCGCGGCGTCCGGAGTCTGCGCGGCCGTGCCTGTGTAAGCGTCCGCGCTGCACCCGTCGAAATCCGTAATGGGGCGGTTGTTGAGGCGTATGTCTGTGACGCTTTCGACCTCGCCCTGGGCCAGCGCCACGGCCTGGTCGCGGGTCTGGCCGTCGCTGTGCGTGCGCGCCCAGATGATGTTGCCGTTGGTGACTTTGACCTTGCCGTACACGATGGGCACGGCGCGGGTGGCGCTCAAGGTGTTGGCCGGGCGGCCGAACCCGTAAGCCTGCTGGCCGGAGTCCCCGGCCACTTTTTTCTTGGATCCCATGCCCGCCAGGGCCGAGCCGATCATGAAGCCCTGGACCGCGTTGAATCCGGACAGGCCCACCGTGCCCCAAGACCACGACCCGGCGCCCACGCCCAGGAACCCTGCGCCGAACGCGGCCCCGAGAATGGGCAGGCCGTATTTCAGGGGCTTGGAGATGATTTTTTTGAGGTCACCCATTGGCCGTCTCCCGTCTTCCGTCTTCCGTCTTCCGGGAAGACAAAGGCAAAGGCAAAGGACACCGCGGAGACGCGGAGGCGCGGAGGTGCTCGGAGAACGCAGGGGAAACTTCGGTCATTGAGTCATAGATGCGTTGCAGGGTGCGGCGGGTGCGCGTGGCCACGAACAGGGCCTGGGCATAGTGTTGCATCCAGTTTTCGCCCATTCCCGCGGCCGCGCGCAGGGCGTGGCATGTGCGGC
>JAGUYV010000437.1 GCA_020061125.1 bacterium
CATGAAAGAGCAGGCCGACAGCCTCTACTATGTGGGAGATTTCCCGGTTCCGGAGACCCCCGAACCGGGCCAGGAACCGGGCCATGTCCAGAAGATCTTTGGCCCCGAGAAAGCCCCAGTGCCCGCCGCTGCCGTGGATGTGGATGTCAATGAGGCCGGGACACAGCAGAGCGCCGCATGCGTCGGCCACGCGGCCCGGGTCCGCGGGCGCGCCCGCGTCCACGGCGGCTATGCGCCCATTTTCAATAGTCACGAACCCATCTGCGATCACGCGCTCCGGGGTCACAATCTCCGCGTTGACGATGCTCCATCGTTCCATGTCCATCCGCACCAGCCTTTTAAGTTTTAATAGCTTTTAGTAACTATAGTTCAACGGCATTTGCGTTTTTACACGGTTTTCGTGACTTTCTTCAAAAACCTCGGATTGTCGGGATCAATGCCCCGGGACTGGGAAATGAAGCACGCCAGGAACTGGAACGGCACGATGTAGAACAGGGGGCTGATTGGCTCGTCCGGTGTCACAGGCATGGGGATGGCGATGGCGGCGCGGTCGAGCGCGGCCTTGTCCGAGGACACCACAACGGTCTCCACGCGGCGCGCGGACAGGTCCGCGATGAGCCGGTTCACGCCCTGCGCCATGCGGCCCGGGGCCGCGGCCACGAACACAGGGAACCCCTCGCCCGCCATGGCGATGGGGCCGTGCATGAAGTCCGCGGTGGAGAACGGCTGCGCCACCACATAATTGGTTTCCATGAGCTTGAGAGCGGCTTCGCGCACCGTGCAGTAGTTGTAGCCGCGGCCGATGATCACGCAGTGCTGCATGTAGCGGTAGCGGGCGGCGATTTCCAGGATGCGGGCTTCGGTTTCGAGGGTTTTCTGCATCTGGTGGGGAATGGACGCGAGGCGGTCGAAGGAGTTGCGCGCGCCGTTGAGGGCCGCGGACAGCATGGCGATGGCCAGAAGCTGCGCGGTGTAGGTCTTGGTGGCGGCCAGGGCGTTTTCCGCGCCCGCGCGCAGGCGGATGCTGGCTTCGGCCACTTGCGTTATGGCCGAGCCTGCGGTGTTGGTGATGCCGACGGTGAACGCGCCCTGTGCGCGCGCGCGGGACAGCACTTCGTTGATGTCCGTGCCCTCGCCGGATTGCGAGATGCCGATGACCACGCTGCCCTTGAGGTCAATGTCCTTTTTGTACACCGTGGTGATGGAGGGCGCGGCCAGATTGCAGGGGATCCCGTTTGCGCCCTCGAACAGGTACTTGGCGTAAGTGGCGGCGTTGTCGCTGGTGCCGCGCGCGGCCAGCATGATGAAGCGCGGCCCCATGTCCAGAATGCGCCGGGCGATGCGCCGCACATTTTTTTCTTCGAGGCGCAGGGTTTTTTCCAGGGCCGCGGGCTGCTGGTGGATTTCCTTGAGCATGGTTGGCGTTTTCATGAAAGGCTCCGTGGGTTAGAGATGGTTCCAAGCGCTAAACGATTGAGCACGATCCGGGATGCTGCCTTGTACAGGTCATCAAGAAACACGATAACTCAAAAATAACGGGCGTCGCATGATTGAAAAGGAATTTTGTATGGAGTGCGGCGATTCATCGCCGCTTTGTATTGGCCGGGAATCAATTCCCGTCATGAAAGCGGCAATAAATTGCCGCACTCCAAATCTGAAAATGCTTTTCCCCCATACGGTTTTTTTTGTGATGACGATTAAACCGCCATGTTCGAGTGCTTTCAGAAATTGTATGGTCGTCACATATCCTCGGGCTGCTCGAAGAATTTGTGGAATTCCTCGGGCAGTTCGTGGTAGTCCTGGTTGTTGACGATGTCTGAAAAATCCGCGGAGCTGAAGGTGTGCCAGTAGAGGGCCGTTTTGCCGTGGAGTTTGCCGGCGCGGGCGTCGGCGATCAGAGCGGACGCGGCCTTGCCCGTGTACACGCCTTCGAGCTTGAGGCCCGCATGCTCGCGGAGCATGTCCACGGCTTCGTTGCCCTGTTCGGTGTGGCGGCCGTATTCGCCGCCGAAGAACTCGCTGCGCAGAGTCATGTCCTGCGGCATGAATACATGGAAGGGGAAGGAGGGGTCCGCGGCGCGCAGGCGCGCCACGGCGAAGGTGGCGAGCTGCGCCTGGGTGAATTTGTTGGCCATGTACCACTCGGCCACGCGCACGGCCATGACCTGGGACTTGAGGCCCGCGGCGCGGCAGCCCGCGGCCAGGCCCGAGGAAGTGCCGCTCGATCCGTTGGCCACATAAATGACATCCGGCTCGGGCAGGGCGCCCTGCTCGATCTGGCGCTTGAGTTCGAACGCCGCGTTGATGTAGCCGAGCACGCCAACCGCGGACGAGCCGCCGCCGGGCACATAGTATGGCGGAGCGCCCTTGACCGTGCTGGCGGCGATGACCTCGAGCATTCTGGCGGGGATGGCCGCGGCCGAGGGGCACAGGTGCAGTTCGGTTCCGAAGTGCGCATACAGCAGCAGATTCTTTTTCACATGTGCGTCCACGGGCTGCGGGACCACGCACCCGATGGTGTCCATGCCGTGGGCCGCGCCGTGGATGGTGGTGGCCAGCAGATGGTTGGAGCCGATGCCGCCCAGGGTGATCAGTTTCTTAAAATTCATTTTCCGGGCGTGCGCGATGAGAAATTCGAGTTTGCGCACCTTGTTTCCGCCGTACTGGGCGTTGCTCAAATCGTCGCGTTTGATGAACACGCGGTCCGCGCCGATGGCCGCGGCCAGCGCCCCGCATTCCTGCACCGGCGTGGGGAAAGAGCCGATGGGCGTCCACGGGATGCGGTCGCGAAGGCGCGGGAACAGATCGAAAATCACGGGTTCGGAATATGGGGAATCCGTCATGGGGAAAAATCCTCCGCAGATAAATTGTCAGCCGGGAACATTATAGCGTATGGCCAGGGGGATGGCAGCAAAAAGCGCGGGGGAAGCGTCACGCGGTCAAAGAAGCGATTGTGTCGAGGAAAGCGTCAATCTCAAAGGGTTTTGAGAAGAAACCGTTTGCGCCTGCAACGCGGCTTATGGCCGAAAGTTCGTCATGGCTCTTTGCGCTGACCAGGTAAACGAACATGCCGGCCCAGGCCGGGTTACTGCGGATGCGCTCGCACATTTCCTGTCCCGTGCATCCCGGGAGCATCACGTCCAGCAGCGCCAGGTCCGGTGTCATTCTTTCGAGAATTTTCATGGCGCTGTCGCAGTCGGGCGCGGCCAGCACATCGTAGCCCTCGGCAAAGAGCAGGCTTTCCACGAAATCCAGGAAATCGGGGTCGTCGTCCACCACCAGGATGGAGCGCACGGAGAGCGTTTCCGTATGCTCGCGCATTTCCTTGACGGGCAGGAACACCTGGAACACGCTGCCGCGGCCCGGCTCGGACTCCACGCGCACCCGGCCCTTGTGCGCCTCGATGAACTCCTTGACGATGCTCAAGCCCTTGCCCATGCCGTCGCTCAAGGGGTGGCGGCCCTGGCGCAACTGGTAGAAGGGTTTGAAAATGTTGTCAATTTCCGAGGGGTCAATGCCCACGCCCGAGTCGTGCACGGCGATGACCGCGTGCCCGTCGCGCAGGTCCGCGGTGAACCTGAATTCCAGGCAGTGGCTGGGCGAGTACTTGACCGCGTTTTCGAGCAGGTTGTCCAGCACCTGGCGAATGCGCTCGCTGTCGCAGTACACCACGGCGCCCTTGAGCGCGGGGTCCAGTTGCTTGTCGAAGGTGAACCGTCCGTCGCGGTAGCGCTTGCTCACCAGGCTGTCGAGCATCACGCGCGCCTCTCCGAGATAGCTCTCGAGGAATTCCCACAGGGGCACATCCGCCATCTGGAACTTGGTTTCGCCGCTCTCGAACTGGGCCAGGGTGATGAGTTCCTCCACGAGCTTGAGTTCCTGGCGGCCGCGCTCGTTGATGATCTTGAGCTTTTTTCGCACATTGTGGGGCAGGTTTTCTCGCAGCAGCATTTCGGAATAGCCGAGGATCAGGGACAGGGGCGTGCGCAGTTCGTGGGAGATGGAGCCGAGGAAATTGATCTTGGCCTGGTCGAGTTTGCGGCGCTCGGTGATGTCCAGATCCATGCAAATGATTTCGCTGACCTGGCCGCCGCGGAACAGGGGGAACATGGTGGAATAGACCCAGCGTTCCTCGCCGGTGCGCGTGTGCACCGGCCACTCCGCGGGCGTCTTGGCCTGCCCCGTGCCCCAGATTCCATTGAGAGTTTCGAGGAACACAGCCGAGGATTCCTCATCCATGAGCAGATCCTGGAGTTTGCGGCCCACGGCTTCCGCGGCCGAATACCCATAAAGGGTTTCCGATGCGCTGTTCCACAGGTGAACGGTCCCGTCGCGCCTGAAGCCCTGTACGGCGATGAGAGGTGTGTTCTCGATGACCGCCTCGAATCGGTCCAGGGCCTGGCGCACGGCCTGCTCCGCGGCTTTGCGTTCCGTGATGTCGCGTACCAGGGCGATGCACCCGGAACCTGGCTCGCCGGGCCTGCCCTTGGGAGAAAAAATCGCCTCGAAGGTGTGCGCGCCATCCGGCAAAGGCAACTCATATTCGATGGATGTCTTTTGGCGGTTGTTCTGCACGGCCCTGTTTGCGGCCGTGAGTTGTTCCGCCGCGTCCGCAGGCAGTACATCCTGGATAGATTTGCCGATGAACTGTCCCGGCGGCGTATAAAGGCCGCTGTCGCTGGTGGCGTGATAGTTCAAGAAAACGCCGTCCGGGTCCAACTCGAAGAGCATGTCCGGCAGGGCGTTGAGCGTGGCTTCGAGGCGGTCCTTGGTCTCGCGCAGCGCTTCTTCGGCGATTTTCCGCTCGGTAATGTCGCGGGATACTCCGAGAACGGCGTTGACCGCGCCGCCGGACTCATCGTGCAGGGGCGAAAGCTGTGTCCCCAGCCATAGGACGGTTTCTCCAAACCCGATGCGGCTTTCTTCATAAACTGCCTCGCCGGTGCGGAACACGGTTTCGAGATTCGCGCGCATGGAGGCGTAATTGTCTCTGGGGAACAGCCGTTCCAGAGGGATGCGGAAAAGCTGTTCGGGCGTGCTGTGGAACATCCCCGCGGCGAATTCGTTCACATACTCCACACGGAAATCGTCACTAATGATAAAGATGGCGTCCTGTGCGGATTCGGCCAGGTTGCGGTAGCGCTCCTCGCTCTGGCGCAGCGCCCGTTCCGCGGCCTTGCGCTCGGTGATGTCTATGGTGAGCATCTGGAACCCGGCGAGTTCATGACCTCTCATGATGCGCGAGGGGTAGACCTCGATCCAGCGCTGCGTGCCGTCGGGAATGGTCAGCTCGATTTCCACGCTGCCCAGGTCTTCACCGGTGACAAGGCGGGTGAACATCTCGGAGTAGCGGGGCAGGTGCCGCTCCTCGATGGCGTTGAATTCCGTGAAGTGTTTTCCGATGATCTGCTCGCGCGTGAAGCCCGTGGCCGCGAACCCGGCTTTGTTGATGTCCGTGACCCGGCCCTCGAGGTCCATGACGATGATGGTTTCGGGGTGGGAGTTGAACAGGCCGCGGAACCGCTCTTCGCTCTGGCGCAGCGCGTCCTCCATGAGGCGGCGCTGCGTGATGTCCTCGTGCATGACCACGAAGTTTTGAATGCGGCCCGAGGCGTCGCTGATGGGGAAGGTGACAGCGCGTACACAAACCTTTCTGGGCGGCGCACCGGGGAAACTTTTTTCCGTGTCGTACCATATTCCGCTGTCGAGGAACGCTTCTCCGGCTTTGAGCGACAAAACGCTCTCTGTGCGCCCTGTTTCAATGAGATTCGGATCCTTGAACAGATTGTATTCCGAGGACACGGTGGCTCCGAACAGCTCGACCAGGGCCTGGTTGCAGCGCACGAAGTTACCGTCTCCATCAAAGATGCAGATGCTGTAGGGGTTGTAATCAATGATGTTGTCGAGCGTTGCGCGTTCCTGTTCCAGGGCTTGCTCGGCGCGTTTGCGGTCCGTGATTTCGAGAGCGGTTTCCACGGCGCCGGCCACGCGGCCGCGCTCGTCGCGGATCGGAGAGCTGCGAATGGACCACACCTTTCCGTCGGGCGTGGTGATTTCGTCTTCCACGGGCCGGCCGCTCTCCAGAGCCTTAAGCACGGGGCACTCGCAGCACGGTTCGTCCGTGCCGTACCAGAGCCGGTGGCAGTTCCTGCCGGTGAGATCCCGCGGGCGCATGCCCAGAGAATCGGCCGCGGCGCGGTTGGCCCACACGATGTTCAGATTCGTGTCGTAATACAGCACATGCTCCATCATGCTGTTGAGCACTTCTGCTTTTTCGCGTTCGCTGTCGGCCAGTTCCTGCTCGGCGCTCTTGCGGTCCGTGATGTCGCGCACCATGGTTATGACGCGCGTCACAAGCCCCTTGTCCATGACCGGAATCTTGCGGGTTTCGGTCACGACCGTGCGCCCGTCGAAATCGTTCTGTTCCTCGGTGATCAGGATTTCTCCGTGCCGGAACACCGAGGCGTATTGTTCGAGAACGGATTCCGTAAGGAACGGATAAATGTCGGGCAGCCGCTTGCCCGCGATGTCCTGTGGCAGGCCGAGTTCGCGGTTGAATTCCTCCATGCGCCTGTTGTGCAGGATGATATTGAGATCCTGATCCACGACATGAACGATGTCTTCCATCCAGTCTATGGTGGAGCGGTAGAACTGCTCGGAGGCCAGGAGCGCGCGCTCTGTGGCCTTGCGGTCCGTGATCTCGAGGGTGAACTCGACCACGCCCTGAACTGCGCCTTCGCCGCTCATGATGGGGTATCCGCGGATGAACCAGTGGCGGCCGTCGGGGGAGGTGATTTCCTGGTGGTGCGGCGCGCCGGTTTGCATGGCGCGAAGCACCGGGCATTTTTCGCAGGGCGCCGGGGACTCGTGCCACACTTCGTGGCAGCGGAGGCCCACCAGGCTCTGGGGCGACACGCCCGCGGAATCGGCCGCGGCCTGGTTCGCCCACAGGATGCGAAGATCCGTGTCGTGGTACACCACATGCTCGACCATGCTGTCGAGCACGCTGCGCAGTTCGGTCTCCGTGCGCTTGAGATCGTCCTCGGCGGCCTTGACCCGTGAGATGTCGGACATGACGCCGATGAAACCCGCGGGCCGTCCCTGCTCGTCGCGCAGCAAAGTCGTGATCATCCAGGTGGGGAATTCCACGCCGTCGCGCCGCACATGGCCCACTTCGCCGCTGTGCCGCCCGTTCTGGAGCACGAGGTCGTTGAACGGGATGACATCGCGCTCGAGCTGCTCCGGGGTGTGGAACATGGACAGGTTTTTCCCGAAAAACTCCTCGGGCCGGTACTGGTGCATTTCCGCGAACCGGCGGTTGCAGAAGCGCACCGTGCCGTCCAGCGCGGCCACGGCGATGCCTTCGCCAACCTGGTCCATGATGCGCTCGAGCAGGGCCATGCCGGCTTGCTCGTCCAATCCTAATGCGGACGCGGCGCGCGTGCGCAGAACTTCGCGCTCAAGCTCTTCCACGCGCCTTTGAAGTTCCTCGTATGTCGGCTTTTTGTCCGCCATGCCGCCCGGAACCTTTCACAATTCCGCTGCTATCATCACCCCGCCTCTCATGCGGGACGGCTTTCTGTATGGAGCGAAAAACCACTTTTCTATAATTTGATATTTTAACTTAACTTCAGCGCCCGCGCGTCCTCGGCCTGCAAAAAAAACATGGTTCCGGCAACCGGCATGACCGCGGCAATGCATTTCGGGTGTTGTGGCCCACGGCCCGGTTCTGCTACAATTTCTCTTGCGCCAATTACATTTCCGGAGGGTTATTCTCATGTTTGACTTCATGTTGACGGAACAGGAAATCGGAGTTGTCAAAGAATCCATAGATTTCGTGAAGAGTCTTCCCAAACAGCTCATGCGGGACATGGACGAGGAAAAGATCGAGTATCCCAAAGAATTCGTGCAGGAAGCGGGCCGCCGCAATCTGCTCGGGCTGCGGTTCCCCAAAGAATACGGGGGCCGCGGCATGGGCTGGAGCTGCGAGGTGGCGGCCCTTGAGGAAGTGGGCGTGCTCGGCATGGCCCTGGGGTGCGCGTACTCCATGCCCAGCATCGTGGGCGAAGCCCTGAACAAATTCGGCACCGAGGTGCAGAAGCAGAAATATCTGGTTCCCATGCTCAAGGGCGAACTGATCTCCGCCGAAGCCCTGACCGAGCCGCGCGGGGGCAGCGACTTTTTCGGCGCCACCACCACGGCCGAGAAAAAAGGCGGCGTGTATGTGCTGAACGGCCAGAAACGCTTCATCGTGGGCGCCAAGGGCGCGGATTTCTTCGTGGTGTATGTGCGCACCAACATGGACCCCAAGGCGCCTGGTCACGAGAGCATCAGCCTCATTTTGGTGGAGCGCGGCATGGGCGTGGAAGTGCAGGATGTGTACGGCCTCATGGGCACGCGCGGGGGCGGAACGGGCCGCCTGGTGTTCAATAATGTTGAAGTTCCTGTCGAAAACTTGATAGGACCTGAACATGGCGGGGCCATGATTTTCAACTCCATGATGGTGCCCGAGCGCATGACCAGCGCGGCTGGCGCCGTGGGCGCGGGCCGCGCCGCCAC
>JAGUYV010000241.1 GCA_020061125.1 bacterium
CCGTGCGGCCGCTGGGCGCGGAGGAAGCCATCGAGGTGGCCGAGAACATGCGGCTGATTCCGCCAAACATTCTGACCACGGACTATTTCAACCGGGTGTGCCGCGAGCTCGGGATTACGGACAAACGCCTGTACAGGAAATTGAGCGCGCGGGAAGCGAACCATGTGTTCGCGTTCGACGTGTCGGGAAGCGAGCATTTCTACGTGGTGCGGGGGCGCGGTTTGAGCAGCTGGCTGATCGGGGTGCGGGCCAGCACGGAGCGGGTGAAAGTGAACCGTCGCGTGCGCGAGGACGGCACGGTTGAGCAGGGCGACAAAGTGAAGGTCTGGATCTACGGGACCATCGACATGTACAGCAGGGTGGCGTACATCGAGCCGGTGATAGCGCTTGGAGAGAGCGCGGAGGACAGCGCGCTGCATCTTGCGCGCGCGCTGCGCCAGAAGCCGGACTGCCCGCTTGTGGGAATTCCGGACATGCTGATGAGCGACAGCGGGCCGCTGGCCAAGAGCGAAAAGGGCCAGGGCATTCTGGAGGGGCTTGGCATCGAGCTGGAGACCCACATGCCGGAGCGGTCGTGGGTGAAGGGTGTTATCGAGCGGTTCTGGCGGAGCTGGTTTCAGAAGACGGAAGTGAAGCATGTCTTGAACAAGAGCCTGACCATGCCCTACGAGCAGCTCTGCGAACTGGTGAAAGACCATCTGGCGAAATACAACGGCGGAAAGCATCCAGAGCTGCGGTTCATGGGCAAAAGCCGGCAGGATGTTTATCTCAAGAGCCTGTCGGAGCGCGAAGTAAAAGTGCTGCCTGACGATGTGGACGTGCTGGCGCTCGGGGGCACAAGCTGCCTTCGGGTGGTGGACGCCTACGGAGTGGTGCGGATCGGGAACCTGGGTCACGAGATTGCGGACTGCCCGGCGGCGCTGGCCGGGTGCAAAGTGGTGTGCCGCACCACGGGCGCGGGCGAGGTGCAGGTGCGGCACCCGAGAACCTTCGAGTGGCTGGAAACCAAGCCGTGGGAGCCTGTGGTGGTGGGCGATTTCAGAGGCTTCAAGAACGACATCAACACCGAGATTGCGGAGATCGCCAAGGCCATTGACGCGCCCACGATCGAGCAGCTTGCGGCGCGCGGCCCCGAGGGCGGGGACGGCGAAGCCGGGAAGATCGTGAGCATCAAGACCGTGCAGTTGCAGCGTGCGGCGGCGCGGGGATTCGCCACGCCGCAGGACGCGGTGCACGCGTTCGAGCGCGCGCTTGGGCGGGCCATCGAGAGCTTCGAGGATCCGGAGACCAGGGCGGATTTGTACAAAGTCATCATGAACTGCATCGGGGATCCGTCGCAGTTGGAGGAAAACGCGCTGCGGATACGGCGCGCACTAAACGAGAGGGGCTGAAGAGAGTGAAACGCACGGAGGAAGAATTCGAGTACAACGCAATGGCCGTGGAAAAGTCCGTTCCCATGCTGAAAGTGCGCGCGCATTTCGGGCTGACAAGGGATCCGTTCGGGCGCATCAGCGGCCGCAGGGACATTTTCCGCAGCGAAAAGTACAAGGAAAGCATGGCGCAGATTGCGGACTGGATTCGAGAGGGAGAGATATTCTGCGTGATCGGGAACATCGGCAGCGGCAAGACCACGCTGATCGGGGACCTGATGCAGAGCGCGATGGCGCGCAGGCCCGAATACGCGGACCTCGAGCTGATTCATGTGGGGCATCCGGACCGCGAGAACATGGGCGTTGGCAGCACGATATACCCGGCCATCCAGATGCACTTTTCGTCCACGCTCGGCACCACGGTGTGCCAGGTGCCGGGGAACGCGCAGCGGCGCTACATCTGGCTCAAGCAGCTTCTGGGCCAGACGCTCGCGGACCGCAGCGTGTGCCTTCTCATCGAGGAGGCGCACAGGTGCCCCGGCGCATATCTGAAGGCGCTCAAGGAATTCACGGAGATCGGGTGGGCGACCAGGGAATCCATGCTCGCAATCGGGATCATCGGGCATCCGTCGGTAGAGGGCACGCTCAAGCGGTTTGCTCGCGATGTGTACGACAGGGTGCGGGTGGGCAACAAGTTCGTGCGCAACGTGAGCGAGATGCACGCGGACGAAGTGATCGCCTACCTGAAGCACCGCTGCGGGAAATGCGGAAACGCGAATGTGTTTCACCCCGGAGCGGCGCGGGTCATTGCGCGGGTGGCGAGCACGCCGCTGGGCATCAACAGAATGGCGTGGGCGGGCATGGGCGCGGCGTGGCGCGCGGGGGCGAAACAGGTGCTTGTGCGCCATGTCACGGAAGGGTTCACGGTTCCGGAGCTTGTGGAGCGGCTGAACCTTGGCGTGAGCTGGCTTGCGGCGCAGACCGGGGTATCCAAGGGCGCGGTGAGCGCGACGCTCAACAACAAGTACACGGGCGACGCGGACAAGGTGAACCGCCTGATTCGCGGCGTGTGCGACGACATTTTGCACAGCAACGGCGCCGGCCTCGCAGAGGGCGCGTTCGTGAACATGAAGGGCGGGCAGACCGCGAGCGAGCGGCGCCAGCGCGCGGCATGCGCACAAAAATAGGCAAGAGGGAGAACGCACATGGAAACGAAATCGCTGGACTTTGACCGGTTGAGCGGCGCGGAGCGGGCCGTGGCCGAAATTCTGGAGTCGGGCGCGCGCGGCAAAATCAACGCCGTGGGCATGGGCGAACTGTACGCGCGCGTGCCCGCGCTCGAAAACGAGCGCGCGCTGCGGCGCACCATTCTGGCGCTGCGCCACTGCCACGGCCTGCCCATCGGCAGCCTGCCGGGCGATTGCGGCGGGTACTACTGGATCGTGAATGAGGACGACCTCAAACGCCACTGCCGCCACGCGCGCGGCCGCGCGCTCACCGCCATGCTGAACGAAGCGTCCGTGCTCGGCATCAGCCTGGAGGAAATGTTCGCCCGCATCCTCGAAGAATACGACCTTGCCGACGAAGCCGAACTCAAGGCCGTGCTGAACACGGATGTGGCGAGGCACTTCCACAAAGGCACGACAAGCGCGGTGAGCCAGGTGCTTCGCATCAAGAGCGTGAAGACGCAGATCAAGAGCCTGGTGCGCGACGCCCAGGCCAAGTTCAACAAAATCCTGCACGACCTCGGGGGTGAAGACGATGTGGACGCAACTGACGATGGCGGCAGAGATGAGCAGGTGGCCTGAAGCGATTCTGCTGGCCGTGTGGGCGCTGATAGCGGCCTCACTGTTTTACGCCTGGGCGCGCTGTGAGCGCGCGATCAATGAGCAGGACAAAAAGGACACGGAAGAATGAACGGAACCGAACGGCAACGGGCGCGGCGCGGGTTTCCGGCCAGCGCGGCGCAGCTCGATTTGATCGAGTCGCTGGCGCGCAGCCTGTCGCGCTACCCGGCC
>JAGUYV010000139.1 GCA_020061125.1 bacterium
GGACAACCCGCAGGCCCGTTCCGCGAAACCGCGGCCGAACTCATTTTCCGGCACATGCCAATGCCGTCACTGGAAGCCCTGCAACAGGGCGCGCGCGACATGGCCCGCGAGTTGCTCGCCAACGGCATCGTGAGCGCGGGCGCTGTGCTCCAGACCGGCGCAGAGGGGCCGTTCGGAGACAAAGGCGCTTTCGAGATTCCTCTACTCCAGATGCTTCTGCCGGAAATCCCATTGGCCCTGTACGCCATGGTTCTGGCGCGGGATGTAAACAAAATCCTGGAACTGCGCAAAACGCCGCTACACAACGACGCGCCTGGGGGCAGCCGCGTGGGCGCACTCAAGATTTATGCGGACGGCACTTACGGCTCCTGCACTGCTTATATGAATGAACCGTTTGCGGACCGCCCCGATACAGCCGGATTTCTCACCATGCCCGAGGAGGACATGCGCGATCTGATGCGCGCTGCGCACACCGCGGGGCTCCAGATCTGCACCCACGCCATCGGAGACCGCGCCACGCGACTGGTTGCCGATCTGTATCTGGAATTGCTGCGCGAGAATCCGCGGCCGGACTGCCGCCACCGCATCGAGCACGCTTCGTCCCTGGATGCCGCCACGGTTGCGGACATGGCCGCGGCGGGCATATACGCCGCGGTGCAGCCCATGTTCATCCACAGCGAAAAAGGCTGGTTGCACTCCCGGCTCGGTTCCGCGCGCACCCCCTGGTGCTATCCGTTCCGCACGCTCCTGGACGCGGGCGTGGCCGTGTCCGGCGCTTCCGACGCCCCCCTGGAGTCCCTCAATGTCATGCACGCCGTGCAATGCTGCGTGACGCGCGAAGGATTCCACACCGAGCAAAATATCAGCCCCGCGCAGGCCGTGAGCATGTTCACGGGAACCGCAGCGCGTGCGCAGTTCATGGAGCATGAACGCGGCAGCATCGCTCCGGGCCTGCGCGCCGATTTCGCGGTCCTTTCCGATCGCCCGGACGCCGTGCCTCCAGACCAAATCAAAGACATCGCGATTCTGCGCACCATGATCGGCGGACGCACCGTTTTCGAGGCATAGCTCCGCGAAAAACAGCGCGGCTGATTTGTACATTTTTCAAATCAATTCAGCAATGGAATGCTGGGAATTCCACCCGGCTCATTTGCCGTTTTCTGGAGAATCTTTTTTTGTTGAAGCGTTCCGGCGGGGCAGGGTGTTGCGCTCCCAGAACACGCCGTCCGCGTATCCCTGGATGGCTGGATTGCTATCAGCCAAATCGAGCCGCTTCAGGGCCAGGCAGCAATATTCGCGATCAATTTCCACGCCTGTATACCGTCGGCCGAGCTTTTTCGCGGCTACGCATGTTGCGCCCGTGCCGCAGAACGGATCGAACACCGAGCCGCCCCTGTCCGTACTCGCGAGAATGATCCGCCCCAGCAGCTTTTCGGGTTTCTGCGTCGGGTGGTCCGTGTTTTCGGGCATGGACCAGAAGGGCACGGTCAGGTCCGTCCAGATATTGGATGGATGGGTGATGCGGAATCTGCCGCCGGCCGAGTCCTGCCAGTCTCTGGGCCTGCCGTGCGTATCGGTGTAAGGCGCAAGCACGCGCCGCTTGAGCTTCACGGCGTCCACATTGAACACATAATTGCCTGAAACCGTGGCGAACCAGATGTCCTCGGAATTGTTCTTCCAGTTTCTCGAAGCGCCGCGTCCCTTGTCCCGCTCCCAGGTGATCCGGTTTCTGATTGTAAAGTGGCGCGCCAGCGCGGAGCAGATGGCGGGCGAGGACGCCCAGTCGCCGCACACATAAATGCTGCCGTGCGGTTTGAGCAGCCGTTTCATCTGCGGGATCCAGGATTCCAGCCAGGATTCATAAGAGGCAAGATCCCGGCGAGCGAATTTGTTGCCGCGGAAATTCTTGGTCATGTTGTAGGGCGGATCGGCGAAGACCAGATCGAATTCACAGCCGGGCAGCAAGGGGAAAACATCGAACGCGTCCTGACAGATGACGGAATCGAGAATCGCGCCCGGCGCCGCGGGCGCGGTAATGCGCTTCAGTCGCGAGGAGTATTTTTTGCGTTCCGCGGGCGTGAGCGCCAGGGTGCGGTTGCGCGGCGCGCGCGTGTGTGTGGGCATGGTCGTGCTCCGGGCAATATTCTCCGGTTCTCAAACCGGCAGCGCATGCCATGAGCATAGCACATGCGCGGAGTTTTTTCCGTATGCGCGAAGTCTGGATTTCCTGTTCGAAAAACCGCGCCGCTTTGCGATTTATATACTGTAGGCCTATCATAATAATTATCGCGCCCGCTGCGCGAAGGAAATCGGACCGGAACATGGCCACGGATAAAAAACTCAACATTTTATACATGCTGCCCGAGTTGAATGTGGGGGGCGTGGAGACGCATGTGTTGAGCCTCGCGCTTGGCATGAAGGAGATGGGGCACAATGTAATCGTGATAAGCAACGGGGGCGCGCTGGCGCCGCGCCTGGAAGAGGGCGGCGTGGAACATGTGGTCATGCCCGTGCACCACAAGTCCCCTGTGACGGTGAACGAGCAGGCGCGCCGCGTGCGCGAACTCATCGAGCGGCGGGGCATCCATGTGGTTCACGCGCACTCGCGCGTGCCCGCCTGGATCGGACATTTCGCCACCCGGCGGTTGCGCGCCGCGTTCATCATTTCCGCCCACGGACAATATGCAGCCCACATGGGCAGCCGGGTCATGGCCTGGGGCGACCACATCATCTGCGTGAGCGACATAATCCGCGAACACATGCGCGCGCGCCTCAAAGCCGACCCGGCGCGCATGAGCACGGTTTACAACGGCATTGACATGGACGAAGCGCTGGAGCGGCTGCGCAGCGCGCGAAACCCTACGGACATGCGCGCCAGCCTGGGCATTCCCGCAGACGCGCCCGTGGCCGGACACATAGGCCGCCTTACGGTGACAAAAGGCACGCGCTTCTTTCTTGACGCCATGGCTACGCTGGTGAAACAGCGGCCGGAAGTGCGCGCCCTGGTGGTGGGCGACGGGCAGCTTCGCAAGGAACTCCAGGATCGCGCCGCCGAACTGGGAATCGCATCCAATGTGATTTTCACGGGCATGCGCACCGATGTGTACGACATCCTCAACATTCTGGATGTATATGTGGTGTCGTCACTGTCCGAGGGTTTTCCCATGGGCTGCCTGGAGGCCATGAGCGTGCGCGTGCCCATCGTGGCCACGGGCGTGGGCGGCATTCCCGAGATGCTCACGCACGAGCAGACCGCGCTGCTGGCGGACGCGCGGGACACC
>JAGUYV010000298.1 GCA_020061125.1 bacterium
AGACGTGGTGCTCTTCCGATCTGTGGCCGCGTACACGCGCGGTCTGGCCGGCGAAGACACCGCAGCCACGCGCGGCAGCCTGTGGATGCGCATACCCGGCACGGGCGTCGAGGTGAAAACCATCGCCGGACTTCTGGATGCGCAGGATTTTTTTCTGGGCGCGGACGCCACCGAAGCGCGGTTCAAGGACGAAGGACCGCGCGGCGCGCGGTTCGTGCATGTGGCCAGCCACGGTACCATGGGAGAAGGCGGCGCCGGGCAGCCGGCCCTGGTCCTGTCGCTCATTGGCAATGAATCCGAAGACGGATTTCTGACCATGACCGAAGTGTTCAACCTCAAGGTTCCGGCGGAAACCGTGGTGTTAAGCGCATGCAAGACAGGGCAGGGCGTGATGGAGCGGGGCGAGGGCGTGGCCGGATTGAGCCGCGCGTTTCTGTACGCGGGCGCGAATTCGCTGGTGGTCAGCCTGTGGAGCGTGGCGGACGAGGAAACCAAGAATCTGATGGTGGATTTCTACACGCGGCTCAAGAGCGGGGAAGCGCCGGGCGCAGCGCTCAACGCAGCGCGACGCACCATGATATCCGCCGGAATGCATCCTTACTACTGGGCGCCGTTCGTGTTTGTTGGGGGCCGCGAAAGGTGAACCGAACAGCCCCCAATTCTTCTGTTCGTGTCCGCTTTATAACAAATCGTTGACTTTTTTAATGTGTTTTATAAAATAAAATGTCTGTGATCAAGGCCCGATGAGCGGGCCGGATTACGGATGCGAACACAAAAGGCCGGGGGCAGCAGCCGTTTATCATGGATCAAAATACTCGTAAGCCTCACACCGAATCCGCGCACATCAAGAAGCGCCAGCTCTGCCTGGTGACCGGCAGCAGCAATCCCAAGCTCGCCCACGACATCGCCGATTACCTTGGCATCGGCCTTTTCAATGTCGAGGTCTCCCGGTTCAGCGACGGAGAGACACGGGTTGACATCAAGGACAGCATCCGAGGCAAGGATGTGTTCATCGTGCAGCCCACCTGCCCGCCCGCCAACGACAACCTCATGGAACTGTTCATCATGCTCGACGCCATGAGGCGCGCGTCCGCGCGGCGCATGTGCGTGGTCATGCCCTATTACGGGTATTCCCGGCAGGACAAGAAACTGCACCCGCGCGAACCGATCACGGCCAAGCTCGTGGCCAACCTTCTCGAAACCCTGTCCATCAAACGCCTGCTCGTCATGGACCTGCACGCGGATTCCATTCAGGGATTTTTCGACATCCCGGTGGACCACCTGTCATCTCTGCCCATCGTGGTGAACTATCTCAAGGAGCGCAGCCTCTGCGGTCCGGACACCTGCGTGGTGTCCCCGGATGTGGGCGGCGTGGTACGCGCACGCAATGTGGCCGAGCGCATTAACTCGCCCCTGGCCATCATCTCCAAGCGCAGGCCCAAACCCAACCATGTCGAGGTCTCGGAAATCATCGGCTCCGTGGACGGCATGAAGTGCGTGATGATAGACGACATGGCCGACACTGCGGGAACCCTGTGCAAGGGCGCGCGCATGCTTATGGAGCGCGGCGCAACAGAGGTGCACGCTTTCTGTACTCACGGGCTGCTCTCCGGCGACGCCGTGGAAAACATCAAGAATTCCGATCTTATGGAACTTATCATCACGGACACGATTCCCCTGTCTCCTGAAAAACGCATAGACAAGATCACCGTGGTGAGCGTGGCTCACATATTCGGAGAAGCCATCAGGAACGCATTCGAGGACATCTCCATCAGCCAGCTTTTCAAAATGTAAAAATGAGGGAACACCCTTCAGGGAAAGGAATGACAGCAATGGCAAAAGTGGAAATCAAGGCGACCAAACGGGAGGCCACCGGCAAAGGGGCTTGCAGGCAGTTGCGAATCAAGGGGCAGTTGCCCGCGGTCATGTACAGCGGCGGGTCTGACGCCGTGTCCCTGGCCGTGGAATCACGCGCCATCGAGCGCATCCTGCACTCCAAGACCGGCGAGCGCTCCATTCTGGAACTCGATATTGACGGCGATAAGCAACTGGCCATGATCCGCGAAGTGCAGCATGAGACCGTATCCCCGGAACTGCTGCATGTGGATTTCATCCGCATTTCCATGGCGGAAAAGGTTGAAGTCATGGTGCCGGTGAAACTGCTCAACATCGAGGAAATCAGAAAGGCCGGCGGCGTCACACAGCAGGCTCTTACGGAACTGAATGTGGAATGTCTGCCGGACAGCATACCCGAATCCATTGACATTGATTTGAGCGGCAGGGAAGTTGGCGAATCCATCCACATCTCTGATGTTCCCGCGCCCGAGGGTGCGGTGTTTTTGCATGAGCCGGACGAAGTTATCGCCAGCCTGCTTTCCGCGCGCGTGTCTGTTGATGCCGGGGAATCCGAAGCTGGGGCTGAAGGCGAGGAAGCGCCGGCTCCCGACAAGGAAAAGAAGCAATCTTCCAAGTAAACGCGGTTTGCTGTTTCCACGGAGTTCATCGTTCGCTGAACGACAATCACAGCGCCGGGCCTTTCAAGGTCCGGCGCTTCGCGTTGCGGGAGTTTTGATAAGGAAACGCTAAGCGGTCACCGGCGGCTGTACCGGCAGCCGCAGTAGTCCTGCCTGTAGAACCCAAGCTCCGTTGCCATGCGGGAACTGATTTTGAATCCGTCTTTTTTCTTGAAATCCTTTTCCACAAAAGTGACGCCGTGTTCCTGGGCGGCTGCGCGGCCCGCGGCATTAACTTTGCCCGCGTTCTTGTGAGGACTCACGGTGAGAGTTGTGATGAAGCAGGGGATGCCGAGCTGTCTGGCCGCGCGCGCGGCCGCATTCAGGCGCATTCTGAAACATGCGTCGCACCGCGCTCCGCCCTCCGGCTCGTTCTCCAACCCCAGCACGGCATGGTCCCAGGCCGTCACATCGTATTCGCCTACGATCAAGGGAATTCCCTTTGAATCGGAAAAGCGCCGGATTTCGGCTTCACGCAGTTTGTATTCGTCTTCGGGATGAATGTTGGGATTGTAGAAAAAACCATGCACGGCGCCATACTCGGCGCTAAGAAGCTCAATAACATGGGGACTGCACGGAGCGCAGCAGATGTGGAGCAGGATACCGGCCATGGCAATTCAGATTATAAACCTGCGCCATTGTAAACCCAAGGCTCTGTGCAACGGGTTGGGGCCGAATGGGAATTCATGAGGAGAGCGTCTCGTTCTCAATGATGGCGCACAGGCTGCGGGCCGCGGCTTCGACATCGGGCGCGGCGGTGATGCAGGAAACCACGGCGGCGTGGTTCATGCCAAGATCCAGAAGCTCGACGATGTTCTCATGGTTCACTCCGCCGAGCGCGAACATGGGAATGGACAGCTCGCAATCCGTCTCCAGGGCTGTGAATGGCCCGGTCACGGGCCGGGGCAGGGATGTGGATGTGGTGGGAAACACGGGACTGAAAGTCACATAATCCGCGCCCTGCATCTCCGCCTTGCGGGCTTCTTCGAGGCTGTGAGCGGAATAGCCTATCACACCTGTGTCGCCCATCAAAACGCGCGCGTCCCGGATGGGGATGTCCCCGGCGCCCAGGTGCACGCCGTCCGCACGGCATAGAGATGCGATGTCAATTCGATCATTGAGAATCAGCAGAGCGCCCGCAGCGCGGGTGATTTTGCGCAGAGCGCGGGCTTTTTCCAGATATTCGGCGTCGGAAGGTTTCCATGGCCTGAACTGCACGCACCGCACGCCGCCGGCCACGGCCGCTTTCACCACTTCCTCAACCGGTCGGTTGTTGCTTCTCTTGTCGTCCGTGATCAGCATGAGCCGGATTTTGCCCATGTCCGGTTTCGCAACTTTTATCATACTGAATTATTCATCCGTGGCATCGCGGGATCAAGGGAATTCCGAAATTTGAGTGCGGATTTCGCCTTTCTGATTTTTTTTCGTTGACTTTACAATGTATTCCATAGTGCGTAAAATAAAGGCATCGGGCATATTGTTTTAGTATTGGAGGTGGTGCGCCGGGAGAATCACAAACACAAAACACAACACCAAGAGGCGATGGTCTTGAGTATGCATGGAAGCATACGCAAAATCAGTCAAACTCAAGGAGGACACCATGGCAATCGTCAACACTAACTTCAACTCAAATGTTTTGGCGAGCCTGAACAACCTTCGGCTCACCGACTACAACATCCAAGTCTCCATCATGAAGTTGTCCAAGGGGCTGCGCATTGTGCGCGCGTCCGACGACCCGTCCGGCATGGCCATCGCCAACCGGTTCGAGTCGCAGATACGCGGGCTGCGGCAGGCCACCATCAATGCCGAGCAGGCAAGCTCCATGCTGCAGACCGCGTACAGCGTTCTGGACGAGACCGACGAAATTCTGCTGCGCATGCGCGACCTGGCGCTCAAGGTCATGAACCAGGCCACGCTCACCACCAGCGATGTGGCCACTCTGGACAGCGAGTTCGACAGCCTGCGCGACGAAATCACGCGCAAGGGTGAGGCGGCCACATTCAATTCCAAAAACATCCTGGACGGCACATTCGCTTCGCCGGGCCAGAAAGCCCAGATCGGCGCGGCTGCGGGCGACCAGTTGAGCATCATCATCGAATCCATGGTCGCTGCAACGATCGCCAACGCCACCAATGCGCTGGCGAATGTGCAGCTCACCAGCGACGCCGTGAACAGCGCCGCAGGGCATGCAGCCTCGGCCTTGAGCGTCCTGGACACTTCCCTGGATTACCTGGGCACCGTGCAGACCTCGCTGGGCGTGCAGGAGTACCGGCTCAATTCCATCATCAACGATCTCACGGCCCAGGAAATCAACACCGCCGCCGCCAAATCCAACATCACGGATGTGGATATGGCCGCGGAGATTTCCTACTTCGCCAGGCTTCAGATTTTAAGCCAGGCGGGCACGGCCATGCTGGCCCAGGCCAACAGTCTCCAGGAGCGGATCGTCGGCATTCTGGAAGATTTGTAAGACAACAGCACTCTGGAGAGCGGGGCGGCTCCCTGCTTTCCTGTCAAGAGACCATCGCCTCACGGTTCGGCAAGTTTGCATGCACAGGGTTGTGCTTTGTCACGATCCATATCAACTCTCGATTTGATTGTTAATTAGCGAAAATTAATCTTTTCACAATGACACAACACCAGAAGCCCCGCATCTCACAGCGGGGCTTTATTTATTAAAACAGGCATAATTGCAGATAAGCTAGACATAATTTGCAATGCAAGTGAAATTATGTTAAATTTGTATTAATTGTTGAATATGCTTTACTCAAATCCACATACGATTTGTGTTTTTCCAAGGGTTAATCGTTCCGGGAAATGTTGAAATTCGAGAAATGCGTTTTTTGTTTCACTGTATATGGGAACCGGTTCTGCGCAGCGTGAAGCGACACGAAATGGTTAATGGACAGAGTATGCGGAAATTCAGAATTCCAGCCAGCCCGGTGATGAGTGTCATTCTTCCGGTCGTTCTTACGGTTGCCTTGTTTGCGATCACGGTGCATGCTGTCATCCTGCCGGCCCTTGAGCGGCAGATGATGGATCGCAAGCGAGAAATGATCAAGGAACTGACCAACAGCGTTATCAGCATGCTGGACTCTTACGAAGAGCAGGTGCGCCGCGGGGAACGCACCCGGGAAGACGCCATGCGTGCGGCTGCGGACAGAATCGCCAACATGCGGTACGGGCCGGAAAACAAGGATTACTTCTGGATTAACGACATGCGTCCGCATATGGTCGCGCATCCCTACAGACCCGACCTGAATGGCACGGATATTTCAGACTTCAAAGACCCGGGCGGCAAGCGGTTGTTTGTGGAGTTCGTGCGAGTGGTGAATGCGCAAGGGTCCGGTTATGTGGACTACATGTGGCAGTGGAAGGACGATTCCACGCGCATCGTTCCAAAGATTTCTTATGTGCGCGGTTTCAAACCCTGGGGTTGGATCGTGGGCACAGGGATTTATGTCCAGGATGTGCAGGCGGAAATTGGCCGTATCCGGCGCATGCTGGTGAACACATATCTGGGAGTGCTTGCCGTGATGGTGGCGCTTTCCTCGGTGGTTATCCGCAACAGCGTGGTCATTGAGCGCAAGCGCGCCAGAGCCGAGCGCAGCCTGCGCGCATCCACAAAGCTTTATTCCACACTGGTGGAAAATGTGAACGACATGGTGTTCCTGCTCGACGACAGGGGCAATGCCGTGTTCGCGAATTCCTACGCGTGCTCCCACTACGGCATGGAGCAGGATAAAATCCAGGGAATTCCGCTTTGCTTCTTTTTTTGCGGAGCGTCCATGGATCAGGTGGATCGGGCCGTGGACACGGTGAGGCGGACCCGCATCGAATTTTCACTGGATTGCCGTTGCGAAGACACTTTCTATTTTTTGAGCATCGTTCCGCTTGTTGACAATACCGAAAACATTGAAGGCATGATATGCGTGGCGCGCGACATCACACAGCGCAAAATCGAACAGTTGCGGATCGAGGAAATGCAGCGTCGGTACCAGACCCTTTTCGATACTGCGGGGGACGGCATTCTGGTTTTAAAGGGCGATACAATACTGGATTGCAACAAACGCATTCTCGAACAATTCCATTGCACGAGGGAAGAGTTGCTCGCCAATCCCCTGTATGAATTTTCACCGGACAAACAGCCGGACGGTTCCGATTCCAAAGTTAATGCCCTGGATAAAATTCAGGCGGCATTGAGGGGAAATCCGCAGTTCTTCGAATGGGTGCACCAGAGAGCGGACGGAACTCGGTTCGACGCCGAGGTAAGTTTGAACAAATTCACCATTAAGGGTGAGGACTACCTGCAGGCCATCGTGCGCGATGTCACCGAACGCAAGCAGGCGCGCGTGGCGCTTGAGCACCGCGAAATCCAGTTGCGCGCCCTGTCCGCGCAACTCGTCAAAGCGCAGGAGGACGAGCGCAAACGCCTGTCCCGCGAGCTGCATGACGAGCTGGGACAGAAACTCGCCGGACTCAAACTCGAAATCGCGACGCTCAAGAGAAAACCTGAAATGCTCGACCGGTTTCTGGAAAATGCGGATGACTTGCTGGGAAGTGTAAACACGGATCTGCGGCGCATATATAACGCCCTGCGGCCCGTGACCATAGACAAACTGGGCCTGCCCCGATCCCTATCGGCGCTCGTTAAAATGCGTTTCGAGGACAGCTCCTTCACAGTGGAAGCGGACATTGACGAAAACCTTAAAGATCTCATTCCCGAGGACATGGCCATGAGCATCTACAGGATTTGTCAGGAGATTTTCACCAACGCCATCAAGCATTCGGACGCGCACAGAATCACGGTCGCGTTGAAAAAACTGGACGATGCCATTATCCTTGAAACCGCCGACGACGGGAAGGGATTTGCTCCCGGCGGCAAGCGGGAAAGCGCGGGATTCGGGCTGCTCGGAATGAAGGAGCGGGCGCGGCAGCACGGAGGGGACATGCGCGTGGAATCATCGCCCGGGAACGGCGTTCGCATTTGCGCCCGGTTTCCGCTGCCGTCCCGGACTGCGGAGGATTCATGATCCGGATCATCATCGCCGAAGATCACAACATCGTGCGCAGCGGCCTGCGGCATTTCTTCAACACCGTGCCGGACATCGAAGTGATCGCGGACACGGGCCTGGGCCTGGAGGCCGTGCGCCTGGCGCGCGAACTGCGCCCGGATGTGCTCATCCTGGATATGGATCTGCCCGACATCAACGGTATGGACGCCATGGCCCGGCTTGCAAATTCCGGCCATGCCGTCGCCATTCTGTTTCTGACCATGTACGACAATCCCGACCTCGCGGGGCAGCTTATGAAGGCGGGCGCAAAGGGGTTCATCGTCAAATCCGGAGAACCCGAGGAACTGGTCGAGGCGCTACGAAAAATACATTCCGGCGGTATTTACATCACCCCGGCCGTAAGGGATCAAATTCTGCAGAGCCAGTTCCACACTGTTCCCGGCCAGGAAAGCCTCAAGGATCTGTCACAGCGCGAAATGCAGGTGCTTCTGAAAGTCGCACAGGGCCTTTCCAACGCCGAGATTGCGGACCGGCTCTGCATCAGCGAAGGAACCGTTAAAACCTACAGGCATAGAATTCAAACCAAACTGGGCTTAAAAAAGAATGTGGATCTTATCAAATTCTGCATTAAACAGGGCCTGATTTCCCAATAAAACGAACATTGACACTGTGAACTTCAAAACGCGTTTTGCACCACCATCAGGCATTGACGATTGCGCCCGTGCAGGCGCGAATTCTGTATTTTTCATGTCAATTTCCAGAGCGCGTTAGCCAGCCCTTTACACTGGCGCGCGGTTTACCTAAAATAGAATGCAGAATAGTTCCAGCGGGTTTTCTGTTTCCACTTTGAAACTGGCGGAGAGACAAATGAAGAGATCAGGCATGGTACTACTACTGGCGATGATGATTCCCGCGCTGCTGGCTGCGGGATGCGCCACCAAAAATATGGGCGACAAACTCGTCAAAAAAGCGGAGAAAAAACCCGCGGACATCGGACTGCGCCTTCTGGCCGGAGATGCGCTCATGGAAGAGGCGCGCTACGATGAAGCGGTTGCGCAATACGACGCCGCCGTCAAGCTTGTGGCCAAAGACAAAAAGAAATACGGAAAATACTATTTCAAAGCCTGGAACAACAAGGGCGTGGCTCTGTACAAGCTCGGAGAGAAGTCCGGGAAAAAGGAACACTTTCAGGAATCCATCAAGATTTTCAAAAAGATGCTGGAGCTGAAGGACAAGAAAAAAGACAGCATGCTATACAGCAACATTGCGCATGCGTACCACGGGCTGGGCGATTTCGCCGAATCCGAAAAATGGTTTCAACAAGCCCTGCAGTTGAACAGCAGCAATGAAAACGCGAGTAAGGGCTACCGCATTCTCATGGACGACATGAACAAGGCGGCCGCTGATAAAATCAAACAGGCCGAGCGCGAAGCCGCGGATCTGGCTGTGAAAGTGGACGCCGCGCCGCAGGATGTCGAGCTGCGGCTCAAGCTCGCCGATCTGCTCGTAGATCTCGACCGCATGGATCAGGCCATGCCGCATTTCCAGGCCATTATCGAAAATGCCGATCCGGCCAATTCCGAACACAGGGAAGCCCTTGTCACGGCGTATTTCTTCTCGAAAAATTACGAGCAGGCTCTTTCCTTGCTCGAAGAGATGGCCGCGGAACACCCGGATGACGCCATGCTGTACGCGCGCATGGCCCGCTGCCAGCACGAAATGGGCCAGAGCGATCCCGCGCTCAAAAATTATGAAAAGGCTCTGAAACTCGATTCCGAGAATCCCGTGGCGATCAAGGGCCTCGCCGACCTCCAGAAAAAACTCGAGCAAGCCGCCAAAGACGAACCGGACGCGGCTTCGGATCCGGATCCGGACTCCGAGTAAAAATATTTCCCTTGACAACCCGCCTCGAAAGGCATTCTCATACTCACATGAGAAACTATGATATGGCAGTGCGCGCCGCGCATTGAAGGGGAGGCGATTTTTTGAAGAGCGCATCCCGCATGATTCTGATGGGCCTGGTGGCCGCGGGACTTCTGTGTTCGGTGTTCATTTCCGCGCGCCGCATCCAGAACGAGCGCGTGCACCGGCGCATTGACATCGTCGTGGACTATGGCGATTTGCGCCGGATTACGCCCGTGACTGGCGAAGGCATGGTGCGCGCCCTGCGCCGCATGTCTGAATCCGGCGCCACGGCCATCGCCATTTACGAAGACAATTTCATTGATGCGCTCGACAACCAGTGGATCGCTCTTAACCGCATGCCCGGCGCCAGCGTGCGTTCGGAGCAGTACCGCGAGGTGCGCACCGGGCAGATTACCGCGCTCTCGGTTCTGGACCGCGCGCCCCGGATCATGGGCATGTTCAGGCGCTATTTCGGAGAGGATGCCTGTCCGGAATCCAACAAATGCTTCGTGCCGTTCAAGCGCAAGGAACTTGAGGAATTTTCGCTGGGCTTCAGTCCCCCGCAAACGGATCTGGCCATTTCCCTGCGCCCGCGTCATGTGCCTTTCGACACCCCTGAATCCATCCGCGCAAAGATGCAGGCATGGGACAGGCTGGAGCGCAAAGGGCCGGTGATTTTTGACGGGATTGCGGTGACGGGATATCCCAACGGGATGAAGCCGCTGCTGGAGGAAATCGGCAAGAGGCCCGGCATGCGGGTCGGATATCTGGAGCTTGCGGGGCAGCAGGGCATGACGGCTATCGCCGCAAAATATCCGGAACAGATTGTGCAGACGCACGGGATCACGGATCTGGAGATGCTCAAGGTGGGACGCGAAACCGCGGTGCGGCGCATGGTGCGCGCGGTGCGCGAGCGGCGCGTGCAAGTCCTTTATCTGCGACTGTTTGTGCGCGAGAGCGGGTTGCCGCCGCAGGAAGCGCTGGATTTCAATGCGGATTATGTAAAGTCGGTTGCTGACGGAGTGCGCGCCGCCGGATACGAGGTTGGATCGGCCGCGCCGGTGAAAAATATTGATGTGCCTTGGGTAATCCGCGCCGGGGCCGTGAGCGGAGCGTTCGCGCTTGTGTTTCTTCTGGCGGGCGCGGTGTTCCGTGCGCCGTGGCCCCTGGCCGCTCTGGCGTGCCTTCTGGTGTTTCCGGGTTACGCAATCGCCGCGTCCCAGGGCATGGGAATGCTCGTGCTCAAGGCGTCCGCGCTTGTTGTGGGGTGTCTGGCGCCGGGGCTTGCCGTGAGCGCCCTGTTCCTGTATCCGCAAAAGCACTACGACGGTCCCGGCCGCACCATGCCGCTCACGGAAAATGTCCGGGCGTTTCTTGCGGTGAGCCTGCTTACGGCCGCGGCCGGATTCATGGCCGGGTCCATCCTTTCCCACAGAGATCTGTTTGCGCGCATCGAGACATTCGCAGGGGTCAAGCTGGCCCTGGTTTTCCCCATGCTGGTTGTGATTTACGCCTGGCTGCGGGTATGCCGGTTCAGCCTGCGGGAGTTCCTTGAGTCCCCGCTTCGGTATGTGGAAGCCCTGGCCGGTGTGGCGATTCTCGGCGCCGCGGCCATATACCTGATGCGCAGCGGCAACGACGCTGCACTGGCGCCTATGGGCGGACAGGAGCGCAATGTGCGCGAGTGGCTCGAAGCCGTGTTTGTGGCCCGGCCGCGCACCAAGGAATTTCTGTTCGGCCATCCGGCCATGATATTGCTGGGCCTGATACCGTTCCACCGCAGAAACTACCTGTTCCTGGTGGTTCTTCTCGCGGGCGTGGTGGGGCAGGCGAGCTTGTTCAATACCTTCTGCCACATTCATACGCCGCTGCCGCTGACGCTGGCGCGTGTGGCGCTGGGCGTGATACTTGGCACGGCCGTGGGCGCGGCGCTGCGAACCGCATGGATCGCGGCGCTGCGGGTGTGGAGAAGAGAGTGATGCACAACGAAAGAGAATTCCGCGGGCGCAAGCGGCAACGCGCCCCGCGGATTTTTATTGGTGACCTTTCGTGAATCTTTTCGTTTTCGGATATTTCGGATGCGGGAACCTCGGAGACGAGGCCATTTTGAGTTCTTTCATTCAGTGGGCCGGAGACCGGCTACAGGGCGTGGAGATCACGGCCCAGAGTTCGGACCCCGCGCAAACCAGAAAGAACCATGGCATCGGCGCGGTCCCGAAATTCAATGCATGGGCGTTGTGGCGTGCACTGTCGCGCTGCGATGCCGTGGTTGCGCCGGGCGGAGGCCTGTTGCAGGACACCACCAGCATGCGCAGCGTGATTTACTACGCGGGCCTGATCCGGTTGGCGCAGGCCATGGGCAAGCCCGTGTTTCTTCTGTCGCAGGGCATCGGTCCGCTGCG